>QMRH01000071.1 GCA_003650675.1 Thermoprotei archaeon
ATGTGGGGTGGGTGGTGAGGGAGGCCCGAAAAGGGTGGGGCTTTGGCAAGATGGATGTGGGGAGTCCCGTCCCCCCGAAAGCCCGTCGACGAACCCTGAGACAGGAAGACCCTCCACTACACATGCATCAAAAACAATGAAAGTAGTGGAGAGCCAGAACGGGAGTAAGAGTATATGAGAAAGAGTCTCAGCCACTAATTCGGAAAATAATTTCCATAAACCATACAGCAGGCACCCTAACCATAAAATATCAACGCCACTATAGGTGTACTTCTACTGGTAGGTAGAATATATACCTTTCGAAAAACCAAGGGTGCCTAAACAAACTCACTTATATGCTAGATCCTTAAAGTCATCTAAATCAAACAAGAAAAAGTTTTCATCATATTTTTCCCTTAACTCTTTCTTCCTGTCTATTTTTCTCGCTATTATACAATAATATTCCCTTCTTTCATTAAAGTTCCACTCCACGTTAACGGCTTTTTTCTCCAGTTCTCTAAATATCCTTCTAACATCTATGGGCGTCAACTCAGCCCACTTCACTTCTACAAACATGGCCTCCTGTTCCTTAGTGTTTAAAGCCACAAGATCTATTTCCACATTTTTCCGCCACCATCTTCCAAGCCTAGAAAAAGGCCGTATTTTTCCAGCCTTAGCTAAATCCACCATAAATTGTGTGGCTACTTTCTCGAATACGTGGCCAAGATACTGGTTATATTCCCCTTTTATTTCATCGACATTAAAGATACCCTGCTCTATAGCTGAAAGATTTGGATATATGAACCTAAACCAGAAGCATGTGAAGTTATCTTTTATATGGTATCTACCTTTACGCGATTTAGGGGGTTCGGTTATCGGTACCTCTCTTGTTATGAAACCTGCTTCAGTGAGGTTCCTTAGATATGGGGTAATGTCCGACCGCCTAGCTCCAATATAGTCTTTTATTTCCCCGAGTTTTGTTTTACCAAAGGCTACGGCCTCCAGGATTCGTTTATAGGTGGCTGTGTCTTCGAATTCGTATTTCATTAAAAAATCTATCTCGTATCTAACAAAGCTGTCGGGTCTTTTTAATTCTCTGTCAAGCCATTTCCAGAAAGGATACTTTACCCTTTCAAGGTAGAAAGGGATGCCGTCAGCAAACCCATATATTTCGATAAGCTCCTCTAATGAGGCTTCGGGGAAAAATTCTGTGAGACAATGAAATCTTAATGGCTTTAACCTTAAAGTAGAGGTTCTTCTACCGTAAAGTGGAGATTTATAGCTGAGTACCTTGGATTCCATCATGGAGACCGAGGAGCCTAATAAAATCAACTTACTCCGGGTTTTTGAAAACTCTAAGTCCACTACACGTTGTAGAAGTGACAGTATCCCCTTATCTTCTTTAATCAGGTTGGGAAACTCGTCTAACACAATTATCCTATTCTTCAAAAAATGCAGGATTGCTTCCCAGTCATCTGCAGCATACTTGACCTCTGGAACAATCTTGGTTGCCGCTTCCTTGAATTTCCTCAAGTTACCGCTTTCCACAGCCAGATAGTAGATATAGGTGCTGTTTTTTAGGGATTCTAGAACAAGCCTTGTTTTTCCTATCCTGCGTCTACCATAAACTATTATGAGCTCGAAGTTCCTAGAGGAGAGCCTCTCTCTAAGAGCCTTGAGTTCATCTTCTCTGTCGATAAACTTCCTAACCATAATTAGGATAATAGAAATTAGGATAATAAAAGTTACTATAATTCTAACCTTATTATATTATGGTTGTTGCCAGGTGAAGTGTGCTGTTTTCCAGTTTGTGTTTACGTTGTCTAGGTACCTGTATTTCTGGGTGTAGTAGAAGTAGCTTCCCTAGTAGTACCATGGTGTCACCGTTATATCTGTTATTGAGTAGGCTTGGAATGCTGGTGTATCATATTGCCGTTGCTGTGCGGCTTCTTCGAGATATGGTGGTATGGGTTATTCCACGTTGGATACCGCGCTGACTGTTTGGAGGGATGGATCAACGTTTTTGCTTTAAGAAGCCCTTTAACTGGTTTGGCTACTACTTTTACATGGATTTCTGTTAGGGTTTCTGGTTCGAATTGGATTAGCTGTATTTATTCTTATTTTTATGTAATATGCGTATCTAGGCAATTCTATGTATAAAGGGATACGTTATTCCGACTCTAAAGGTTATTGGGGAATGGATGTTAAGGGACTTAAAGCTTTAAACAGCTATTATACTAGGTGAATTGGTGGAGAACGAAGGGTGAGGAACCACTATTTCCAAAGGTTATTTACGAATTAATTGCACTAGCACCTTCTACTTAGGTGTAGCGGCTTTTGAGTCTATTCTGTAACTATGGTCTTACAGGGTTTCATATAGCGGATTAGGGTTCATAGTGGAGTTGCATGAGGTGGGAGGCAATTCCCATTAAAATGGTATGGAGGGGTTGAAGTAACTCGTAGTATGGATTATGGGGTGGCAGTGGACTTATATATCAAAGTGGGATTATTATCTATAGTGGGATTATGGAAGTGGTTAGAATCGATGAAAAGGGGCGTATACTGCTTCCAAAAAGAATACGTGATGCACTGGGAATAAAGGCAAAGCAACAGTTTAGAATCAGTGTTGTTGATGATAAGATAGTACTGGTTCCACTTAAATCAACTGCTGATAGATATTATGGTATTGTAAAGGTGAGGAAGTGGCCTAGGGATCTCGACGAATTTATAGTTGAGGCGATTCAGAGATGGTGGAGAGAAAGTATGTAGACGTCAATGTTTTCGTATATTGGCTTGGCAAGCATCCTAAGTTCGGTGAGAAAGCAAGGGAGTGGATAGAGAAGATTGAAGCTGGAAGTCGTGGAGAATACATTACCTCTGCGTTAACCCTATATGAATTAGCTGTAATACTGTCGGGTTTAACAGGCACAACGCTCAAAGACACGGGGCTTATTCCGACCATCGTGAAAGCTGTGACCAGTTTAACAGGACTGGAAGTAACCTCCCTCGAGGTACGTGACTACCTTAAAGCACTGGAGCTAATGGAGGAGTATAAGCTGGATTATGAAGACTCCATACATTTAACTGTGGCGCTTAGAACAGGAGCTAAGAAAATAATATCCAATGATAGGGACTTTGATAAAACACCTTTCAGAAGAGAATTCTAAAGCTTTCATTTAAACTTCGATCTCTGGCATGGAAATAGTTTTACATGTTCCTCTGCTTGATTTTACTAGCATGAAGTTTTCTTGCCCCTGCAATACGTACAAATATTATTATTGGGCTTACTCTGAGGTAGATCCAGTTGAAAGGGTATACAAGTATATTTAGTCTTGAGATTATGACTACAAATACCACGTGGTTGCCCGTGCATGGTGTTTAGGTTATTTTTGAAACTATGGGAACTTGTGTGGGTTTCTCCCTTAGCCGCCTCACCTCTAGTTGGTGGTTTATCGGGGGTACATTGACCGCCACCACAGAGGTGGTCTTACGGGGAGATTGTTGTCATCGGCTAAGCCTGACGGCATCTAAGGCGAGTAGATAAACACCATATATAAGCTTCGAGCTCCCATAACTCCAAAATACCCTAAATACTCAAATAAACAAATGGTCTAAAAGCATGCTTAGTCCTCAGAAGGCCAGGGCTGTTCCAGCAACGAATCTACTAGTTATCCTTCGCTTTATTTTCTTAAAATAGAAGCTTGCTGGGATGTAGTAGCTTAGGATAGCAAAGAGGTAGATAATTGTGGTGCTCAGGTATAGCGGTATACCATCTATCAATTCCTCATAGTTTGTCGTAAACGGTATTCCATACATGGATAAAACTAGAAGTATAGCAGGGGTTGCGGTAACCCAAATCAACACATAACTGACCAGGAAATACTTCATTAGAGCTAGGAAACAATCAATATCAATGGTCATCAGCCACTCCATCTACGTAAAATATCTATGAATTTAAATATTCTTTAAGACCGCCCGGCAATAAAGCTCTGGCCGCCATCTCTCTTGTTTCTGTGCAATGCAATGTATTCGGTATAGTTCCTTATAGGGCTAAAGTGGCTTATATTTGGGTATGCTGAGGTATGCTATTGTCCCCGCTACCGATGTTATCGCTAGATAAGCTAACAGAACCACCAGGGGGGCGATTTCTCCGAATATTGGGATTAGGAGAAATGAAGATACTATTGCGATGATGATGAGCCCTATGAATACAACGAGTTTGACTATTGTTAATAATCTTCGTGATACAGATGCCTCACTCCAGGCTGAAGGACTTTCAGGTAGCATGTGCATTGTTATTGAAGAAAAGAGAAGAGCTATAAATGGAGAGCATATAAGCGTCGCGAAGAATATTAGAACACCCAGCGTAGCATTATTGGAGATATACGCTATAATTGCGCTTATGATAAGAGACGACAGGAGTGCAAATGGAACAGCTGACATTGCTTTATAGAAGGCTAGCTTTCTCCTAAAGATTGGCATATAGTAGAGTACTTTAGCTGATTCTCCTTCAACATAGTATATTATGTCTACAGTTATTCCAGGGAGGATTGAGAGCATTACTATAAACAGCGCAGAGACCATAGTGTCGACCATAGACCATTTTCTAGGTTCGGAGGTAAGAACAGGTAGTATCGCTAAAATTTGTATGACAACGAAGTACAGTATGTTTGCTAAGCGTCTTGGATCTCTACTCAGTAGAGTTAGATCTTTAATTATGAACTGAAGGGGGGCTGGCTTTACCTTAAATTTTATCGCCTTTACTTCGACCTTCTCCTTTACTGGCAATTTTGCTGGTGTTATTAGAGTGATGGGAGTTAATCCGATGATAACTTTCAGCCTTGCAATCGCCCATTTTAAGGTGATGGCTAGTATGATGACAGTTTCGGCGGTCGATATTAGTAACATATAGCTATTCTCATAGCCGAAGAATATACCGACAAATGGTAGTAGAGAAACCCACATTACTGTTTCAGCTGTAATGTTCTCCAAGATATACCTGACGATGTAATTCCATGAATAAAAGAAAGCAAAAACTATTAACCAGCCAATTGTCGAGAGAGCTCTTAGAGAAACCTTTTTCCTAACTTTTCTTGCATAGGAGCCTAGCGCTATCCCTAGAGAATAACTGAAAAGCATAATCAAAAACCCTGCGAAGCAGAGAAGGACCGGGAGAACTAGCGTCATATGTTTGTATAGTGTTGTTACAAAGCCTAGAATGGCGCCTGGAATAAAAGCGAAAATAGGGGCTAAGCCTCCCCAATATAGGAGAAGTGCCCTAAAATACGCTTTGAAAACATCTTTCTCCGTTAGGGGCAGTATGCTTAAGGACTCTGTTATGCGCTCTGCCATAAAGACCGAAGTGAAGCTAGTCACTACAAATATTGCCATTAAGGCTTCGAAGAAAATCATTATTACGGAAGAGAACGCGAACGCAACGTTGGGATTAAGCCTCCCCACTCCAAGTAGGGGCACAAGCCCTGTGAATATAGATATAAATGACAGTATTATAGCCATCAATATGTTTGACCGCCAGACGGAAGGCTCTACTCTGCGTGTAATCAGCAGTCCCTGGGTGCCGTACCTCCTGTAAGATCTATAGGCTACTTCTCTAGCCAATATTTTTGCAAGCTCCTTTTCTAGTTGCATTAAACCACCTACTCATAAAGCGCTCTTACTACCTTCTCTGTTTCAGGGCTGTAGCCTGTGACTTGAAGGAAGACTTCCTCCAGCTCTTTTGCTCCAAAAAGTTCCTTCAATTCACTGGGCTTACCTTCGGAAACTATCCTGCCTCGGTGTATTATGAGGACCCTGTCTGCAACTGCTTCAGCTATTGGGAGTACATGAGTTGAGATAAGTGCACCAGCGCCGCGCTTAACTAGCTCCCGTACCCATGTTTTCACTATTCTAGCAGAGGACGGGTCGAGGCCCGAGAAAACCTCGTCTAATACCAGTACATGGGGTTCACGGAGCATTAAAGAAGCTAGAATAACTTTCCTCTTAGTTCCATGACTGAGTTCGCCTATGAACTTGCCTGCATACTCTCTCAATCCAAGGAGATCTATGATCTTCTCGACCATGAGGACGTCAGCTTGAACGCCGTAGACCGATGACATGAACTCAAGGTACTCGTTGATCTTCAGAGACTCATACACTATAAGCTCTTCAGGCATGTAGCCAACTCTCCTTCTAGCTTCAATCGGGTTGGCTACTGCATCAACTCCTTCAACTAAAACTTGCCCCCTATCCGGCTTAATAATTCCAAGCGTCATTTTAAATAAAGTAGACTTACCGCTTCCGTTGGGGCCCAGTAGCACAACTATTTCTCCACTATTAACAGTGAAACTTACTCCTTGAATCACAGCTGAGCTTCCAAAGCTTTTCCACACATCTTCAAATTGAACTACAGCACCCATAATAACACCTACTATAAAACTGATTATTAATATAAATCATTTAGTCAGGTCAAAGAAAAATGACTTCAAGTCCACTGTAGGCCTTTAAAAGACCTATCTTTCTTCGCCTTAAGGTTCAGCAATTTCATCTCCCCAACATTTATTTTTACATTAAGAATGCTCATCGACAAAATAGGCCTTTGAAAAATAAAGAATTGAATTATATCTGTCTAGGCGCTCTGTTATAGCTGTGGCTAACCTTTTGATAATGCTAGCTTATATATTCCATATTCTACGAGTAAAAGCGAGGCGAAGAGCGAGGCTATGTAAATAACCTTGAACGTGGTGTTATAGAAAAATATCTTATAGGCCATGGCTTGGGCAGGTAAACCCTCTTGATGTAGATGTAGCGGGAGCAACGGCAATTGGTAAACATATGCTCCTAGAAGACCGCCAATAATATTGATAAGGAAGCCTACGGAAAATCCAATTAACATGTAGGTTAGCGGTCCAGATTTCTCCTTCAAACGGGTATTCCTAAGCCACCAAGTTATTATGAGGGGGATTAGGAAGGCTAACGATATTATTAAGCGTTCAAGGAAGTATATATGCAAGTCAAAGGCTGTCATGCATACATCACCATCAGTGTATGGAAAGGAAGGGACTTTTATACTTTTTCATGTTTTCTTCGTTTAACAATAGAATGGTCATGTCTAGCGCTAGATACAGCTCCACTGTTCTTCTACCACGAATAAGCTCACATTTAACAATGCATCTAAGAGCTCTATTGTCGCTGGCAGTGATGCATGGAGTTGCTCGTTAAGAGTCTTTTCTCATATTGTATATGAAGAATCTTTTGGAGAAACTATTCATATGCTATTGACTTAATGGAAATTATTCATGATGTTTTGAATCCCTGAAGAATGTGAGAAATAGGGGCAGAAACATTAAGATGTAGCTTTCTGTATCGTAGTGTGTCTTTCTATGCCTCTCAGTGCTATTAGGTGTGTTGACGCTGTATGTTTATCTAAGCCGTATTTCCTCGTAACCTCATCGTGCTTCCCAGAATGCGTCGTCCCCTTCGGGTCTACATATTCTGCTTCGATTGAGTAGAGCGGAGCTTTCATGGTTATCATTTCTATTATCGAGTTACGGAATACCGATACTCTCCAGTTATAGTTCCTATGAAGTCTTTTACCGTTCCTTATCCATAGGAGCCTCAGCTTGCCTACGACATCTGAGTTCTCTAGAAACAAGGCCTTTAC
>QMRH01000072.1 GCA_003650675.1 Thermoprotei archaeon
CTCCTCTAATTCACGTAGAATTTTTCGTGCACTTTTTCCGGTGAAAAATACTACAACAACCATTATTGCAATAAAATATACTATGAAAAACATTCCGCTGTACTGTGGAACAAACGACGAAACTATAACAAACACTTCTAATAGGACAATGTTGAGAACATACTGCATTATCTTACTCATTTCACTCTACCACATTTAATTTCCAAAGCTTATTCATATCTATTCCGTATAACCTTCTTTCAGTCTAATCCCAGAACGCCCTCGTCCTGAAGTATTCTCTTTCCGCCTTTATGACGCCTTTAATTAATTCATCCTCCGACGCCGCCTTCGATAAAATCCGTGTAGCTGTAGTTGGCCCTATACCTCTCCCCGCTAGAACAAAAACCGCTCTTCTACCGTAGCTTGCAACGAGGCTTGCTGTACGAGCAACACGTTCCAAAAGGGCTTTCTCCTCCTTTTTAAGTCTTACCCCTCTTTTCCTTTTCCTTAGCACTTTAAGTTTCGCCTCCAGATCGCCTGGATAAACTACGGCTAAAAGCACGGAGCCGCATTTGATGCATCGCGGTCTCTCCTCCACCTCTTTTACTTTAACTGTTCGTGTGGCAAGACAATGCATGCAAACAAGTGTAAGAGAAGTGTTCAACAGTCTTTCCTTGACGATGTTTTTGAGGTGCATTGAGGAAGTAAGATCAAACGTTGTATCGTACCTTGAACCTGCCTTTAAAATAGGTTCGGAAAAAGGAGAATGAACTCCTTCTTCGAAATCGGCTTTCACCGTAATCAGTTGAAGCCTCTTTTTCTTAAGTTTTTCAGCGAACTCGATAAACCCCCTCAGGTCGATTTTTTCCACTAATATTTCTTTTAAAGCCTCCTCTGCCACCGGCGTGCCCTCAAAGGCTTTAAGCAATGCTGGCGACACCCTAACCCTTTTCCCTTTACTTATTACTCCAAACCTCTTCGCAACCTGTATTAAACGTGACCTATACATGAATGACCCTTTTATAGCGTTTATCAATCCATTCTCTAAATCCGATAGAGGCGTGTCTAAAAGAAGTGAAGTGACATGCCTGGAATCGAGTTTTACGCTGGATAACAGTAGAACCCGGTAGGGATCCATTGTATATGTAACCCGGGCACCTAATTTTCGCGAAAGACTATAGGAGAGAAACAAGCCTAAAGCCGTATTTATCTTAGTTCCGAGACAAGCGTGAACTATGAGAGCTCTTCCCCCCTCCTCTAAAACAACAGTTCTATCGTCCGGGATAGGATACCCCTTCTCTAGAACCTTTTTTATGAACTTAAGGAGCGACTCAAAGAGATTTTTCGATGCAGGATACTCCGAAAGTATTTTACCGTAGCTGTATTTTCCCTCAACCACCATTTTAAGTCGTCTTCGAAGAGACCCCACCTCTCTTGCAACCTTAAAGGTAACTGGAATTAGTTCACCTTCCCATGCTGGAAGTGCACCAAGATAAGATGGTGCTGGAGTTACGTTGACTATGCCCTTCTCCTCATCTATATTTACGACACTCCATACTTTTCCAGCAAGTATAAATCTGTATCCCTCTTCACAGCGTAGTGAAACAAAATCCTCGTCAAGTTCACCTATAAACTTCATTGCAGAAATATCTCTCACCTTATATTTACTTACATCAGGTATCATCGACACGTTTTCATAGTAATATTGTATAGACCCCCTTCTAGCCCTGATGTGATCTCCCCTTACAGAGAGAAAACCTATTTGAGCTAGAAACTCCACCACCTTCTTTAGTTCCCCTAGGGTGAGCTCCCCATAGGCGTGGCTGTGTAGGACTTTTTCATAGATTTCGCTAAAACTTACTTCCCTTCGTTCCAAAACCATGCCCACGATTTGATGTGCCAAAACATCATAGGGTTTCCAATGGTATTCAAGCTCCTCTATCTCGCCCTTCATTGCACGTCGAGCCAATACGAGAGATTCAAGTATATCGTCGAAATCGACCGCTATTACAGCCCCTTTAGCTTCCCTAGTCAAGTGGTGTCCTGACCGACCTATCCTCTGAACCAGTTTAACTGCCTGACGAGGCGACATATATTGCACGACAAAATCAACGTGCCCTATGTCTATCCCAAGCTCCATGGATGAAGTGCATACAAGAGCCCTTATACGGCTGTTTTTGAACTCCCTTTCCGCCTCAAGCCTCTTGTCCCTTGACAGTGATCCATGATGCACTTTAACTTCATCACCATAGAAAAGAGCCAACCTTAAGCCTAGCGCTTCAGCGGTGTCACGTGTGTTGGTGAATATTAGTAGACTTCCATATTTATCCAGATATTTTTTTATTTTGCCTATTCTTCTTGCAACCTCGACGGTTAAGTGTTCTTCACTATATATTGACGGAGGAACGGTTTCGACATCCCCAGGATCGACAACCTCTATGCTAATACGTCTTTCTACACCAACTTGTATCGGGATAACAGTTTGGTAGGGGCATAGGAATTCTCTTGCTATGTTCAAGTCGCTTACCGTAGCAGATAAACCTATTCTCTGGAATTTCTTTCTATATGTAAGAGACCTTAATCGCTCCAGCCCTATGCTTAACTGGACACCCCTCTTGTCGCCTATCAGTTCATGTACTTCATCTATGACAACCCATAGTACCCCTCTGAGAAGTTCTCTTATTTTTCTTCCTAAGAGAAGTATTTGAAGAGTCTCCGGCGTGGTTATTAAAATATGTGGAGGCTCCCTCACCATTTTCCTTCGCAACGATTCAGGGGTATCGCCGTGTCTTATCATTATATCGAAACCTAATCTCTGGGAGAGACTTACCATACGCCAGTAAATGTCTCTATTTAATGCGCGGAGCGGAGTTATGTAAATAAAGTAGATTAACCCCTTCCGTTTCACCAGATCCCTCTCCAACATCATTGAAAGTATGGGAAAGAAGGCTGTCTCGGTTTTACCGGAACCTGTTGGAGCTGAAAGAAGTACATGGTATCCTTGAAGTATAAAAGGTATAGCCTTTTTCTGGACAGGGTTCAGGCTCCTGTAACCCTCCTTCTTTAAAGCCTCCACCAGCCTGGGATGAAGCATTCTAAGACTATCCTGCATGGGCTTCTAGCTCCTCAACTACTCCACAACCTACATTTAATTTAATAAGCCTAGAGATAAATTATCTCATGTAATGGTATTAAAAAACATCGGAGCTGATAGACGATAGGGAGGTAGCAAACATTGATAAAAATATTTGGTAGAAAAAAGGAGAAAAAGGAAGAAAAGAGAAAGGTTACTATACCCCCTATATCAAAAAAGGATCTTCTCTCTGCCCGTCCCGTTAGAAACCCCATGTTGGACTGGGAGGAGAGAGACGACGGGACAGTAGTTATATATATTAAGACCCCTCCAAGCAAGGCTGAAAAATTTATCATGGGGCGAGCCTCAGAGGACAAAGTTAAACGAATAGTGTTGGATGAGGTAGGAAGCTTTGTATGGACGCTCTGTGACGGCAACCACAGTGTAAATGATATAATAGAGAATTTAAGCGAAAAATATAAGCTTAAAAGGATTGAGGCCGAAAGATCGCTTTTCGCTTTCCTCAGAATGCTTTCTCAGAGAATGTTGATAGGTTTCCTCGCGGGCGAAAATAAATGAAAGTAGGAGTACGGTTGAGTTGGAGAGACATATTGGCGAATAGAGATGATTACCGTATATTTTTCGCCGATACACCAGTTCAGATATTTTTCAACAGGTTTAAAGAGTTCGACGATACATACCTCATAGATATTTTAAGCGTACTCGACGAAAACTTTAATAACCTTGTTTCCCTCCGCGTTCCACTAGATTCTCATCTCCCCGAAGAACGTCTGGAAGAAAACCTTGAAAAAGCCGCTTACCTTGCAAGCGAGATAGACGCCGAATACATTTCAATTCCATCTCATAGAAGCCTATTAGAAAATGAAGGCCTATTGATTAGGGTACACGACCTTCTAGCCTCCTATAAGGTTAAGCTTTGCCTGGAAAGCGTCAACCTGCTTACCGAGAAAGATGTTTTCACGAAGTTAATGGATTTCCCACGGGGGGTATTTAAACTATGTTACGATATTGGTAGGAAAGTAGCTGAAGGTTTAGGCGAAAACGAGATGCTTAACGAAATGTACGAGATAATGGGGTTACTGAAACTAGTTTACATCCCTTCAAGGGAAGACAACAGCCATCTACAGAAAACGAATAGACCCGTTAATATACCATTAATTCTGGAGAAACTGGGAGACCACCTTATGGATGTACTCATCATAATCGACACCCCAAAAGCTACAAGGGAAGATTTGATATTCCTTAGGGGAATTGAAGAGAAAATTCTCTCTATTCTCGAGAAGAGAGCTTTTCTCTAATCTTAGCCTCTTGTTCTTTAATGAACTCATCAATGTTCTTAGGTTTCGGCTTAACTATAACCCATCCAATCCATGTTGCAAAAAATAATACAAATCCTACAATAATGACTATAGGAACCACTATTACCCACCATGTCCATGCTTCGGGATCTCCCAAGTGTACACTAATCCATTTCAAAAGAGAATAAGTATATGCAGCTCCTATGGTTAGGGAGATGCCCATTATGAGAAAACCAATGTATTTGCTGTTGTCTTTTTTATTCGACATTTTCCCACACCATAAACACTGCATAAATAGGTTTGGAATTTAAATATTAATCTACTTAAAGGCGCGGGAGACAATTAACTTTAAAAGGTGACTGGAAATATTTTGGATAGGAAGATGAATCGAAAATGCTACGTAGACTACTCTATCTTATAGGAGCATACAAAATATACGAGAAATGGCTTACCATGCAGATAAAAGATAAGCCTATACCCCAACATGTAGCATTAATACTTGATGGAAACAGGAGATGGGCGCGAAAACATGGATTACCCCCGTGGTACGGACATAAAGTTGGAGCAGAAAAACTTAGGAAGGTTTTAAGGTGGTTACTAGACCTTAATATTAAAACGGTAACAGTGTATGCCCTATCCACGGAAAACCTTAAGAGAGATGGCAAAGAACTCAAAGAACTGTTAGGGATATTTGAAGAGTATTTAAAAATAGCGCTTAAAGACAATATCTTCGAGAAATATGGCGTTAAATTTAAAGCGATAGGAAAGATAGAACTTTTACCTGAGAACATCAGAAAACTTCTTCTTAAGCTTGAGGCGCTCACAGAAAAAAACGAAGATAGATTTCTAAACCTGGCTGTTGCGTACGGTGGACGTACCGAAATAGTAGAAGCCGCAAAGAAGATCGTGAAGGATGTTCTCGAAGGAAATATAAAGCCCTCCGAAATAGACGAAAAAACTTTCGAGAAATATCTTTTCACCGCCCATTTACCTAATCCATCTCCCGATCTAATAATAAGGACAAGTGGAGAGGAACGTCTAAGCAACTTTCTTTTATGGCAGTCAGCGTACTCCGAGCTGTGCTTCCTTGAAGTATATTGGCCGGAATTTAGAAGGATAGATCTACTAAGAGCTATAAGAACCTTCCAGCAACGTCAACGCCGCTTCGGAAAATAGTATCTAAAAACGAAAAACTAAAAATACTGTATGGATGTATTTTGGTCTATGAAAAGAAAAACGCTATCACTAATTGTAATTATAATACTCCTTGTCTCCACATTTGCCACTCTTATACTTTTATTGTCGAATATTTTCGGCGGTCTTCTCCCCTAATATAAGACTCATATACTTTTGGATATGAAAAGGGCTTTGTGATTCTAGTATTATCCAAAAACTTTTTAGTTGATTTTCACACGCTTAATACATGGTGTAATACATGGGAGGTAAGAAAAAACCCACTGTATCACAGCTTGAAAAAAGATTAAGGAAGATGAGTAAAAAAGGTGGAAAGACAGCAAGGGAAACCCGTAAGCCAACCATGACTCTGGCTACTTCAGGGGCCCTTACGAGTATTTCGCTCGACAATCTATATAACGAACTAAAGAAGATGAAGGTAATAACCCCGTATCAGGTTTCAACGACATTTAAGATAAAGATAGGTGTAGCGAAAGAGGCTTTAAGGAGACTTGAATCACAGGGCTTGCTCAAACTCGTCGATAAGAACCGCCGTGTATCCATTTACGTTCCAGTAAAACAGTAGAATGAGTATTATTTTTAGATTCCTTCTAGAATATCTGCGAGGCTTTTTTTATCCTCTATTTTGGGTAACTTGTCTGTAGCATTAATTACCCCCAGCTCGTTTCTCTCGACGTATTTCCTTTTTAAAAGCTCCTGTAGGACGCGCGTTGGATCCCGCACCCCCAATGCCCGCAGGTCTAATGCAAAGCGTATCTCCCCTACACTCCAGTAGTTGTTAAGGTATTTTATGGCTTTAAGTAAATCCTCTTCTAGACTCCCCTTCTTCTCCTCAACTGAAGTCTCTACAGGTTTCTTAGTGAATGCGAGTATGCTGTCGCTGGAAATGGTCTCCCTGTATGCTGTAAGATCCACTTCCTCTATTTCATTTTCTTCTTCAGCTTCTTTAGGAAGTTTTTCTGTTTCCTCAGTTTCCTCCACTGGCTCAGGCTTCTCGAAGAAAGATAGGAGAGATTGTGTGGATGGTGGTTTAGCCCTCTTCCTAGTTCTGGTTTTTTCGCGTCTTGGGGGATGAAGGCTCTTTTTGGTCTTGATTAAGTGACCTGTCTTCATTTCGCGGATAATCTGTGTCTCCTTCTTTACAACCTTTTCCTCGGTTTTTGTATCCGTCTTAGTAGCTTCAGCCCATGAAACTTCTCTAGGAAGCTTTATTTTAAACAATGCTTCCCCAACTTCCTCTTCATCTTGTGAGACTATAATGTATCCTCTTTCTTTCAAGTCCTCTACAAGCATGGATAAAGTTAGAAATCCTATATCGTTAACTTTAGCCCATTCCAATAATCCGCCTGCGTTGATCTTTTTATGGGCTTTAATATATTCAATTAATTTTTCCAAGAGAACAATATACTCGTTACTCATATCCATATCCACGTTTATATATTATAACTACCGCTAAATAATTATTACTGGATAGAGTTTAAGTAGAAAATCTTAAACTGACACATAAGAAAAGTTGATAAAAGCGCCTAACGAAACTGTTTTGACTTAGATAGGTTTTTATACTCGTTTGAGTTATTTGATTTATAGGCGTTACTGATGTCAGAGGAGTTGATTACTCCAAAGGAAGCATGTAAGATGCTGGGTGTA
>QMRH01000073.1 GCA_003650675.1 Thermoprotei archaeon
AAATGGAGTTAAACTAATTTCCTTTATCCAGCTAGGTTCCCACCTTACCTTCATATTTCTGAATGCTTTTAAATCTCTATCTTTTTCCTCCCAATTTTTCCATTCCCACCATGGGTTGAGACTATAAAGCAGATTTTCCATATATTATAATTGTTTGACAATAAGTATTTAAACCTTTGTCAATTAATTGACAAGCTTCTACCACTTTGTCTCTCATTTTTCACTATTTTGGAGCAGACATTGGGCTTTGATGAAGAGTCTCTTAATCCCAGCAAAAACAATTCGAGTAAATTAACTGTTGAGCCTTTGTCCTAGATATTTTTATTGAAACATAAAAATAAAAACTTCAGATGATATCTTAGTCTTTTGGTGTTATGGCTATTTTTAGTGTGACTTGTGCGCTTACAGTGGCCTCAGTTTGATAGAATTCAGTACCTGTTTTTTCTTGGGCTGCTGCGAAGTATATTCCTCTTAGAGGCGTGTATTGCAGGTAGCTGACTTCAGAAATTTCTATTATGTTGCCTAGGGTATAGTTTAGGGAGGATGATATCACCTCCGCCTTTTTATACGCATTTTTCGCTGCTTCTGCTAGGGCGGACATGTATATTGCTTCGAAATCCTCCTTGGAGATCGTAAAAGCTATGTTAACTTTATCGGCACCAGCTTCTGAGGCAACGTCAACTATCTTTGCTGCTAAAACCTTGTCCTTCACGGTCAAGGATATTGTATGTTCTGCTCTATAGCCAGTTAACTTTGGAGGGCTAGACTTGTAATCGTACAGTGGTGTGACACTATAGTATACCGTATAGATATCATCTTTTGTTATGCCAAGGGCTTCAAGCTTCGAAACTATATTGTTCATTTTTTCGGCTAACCTACTTACTGCTTTACTGGCGTTAGTGTTCTCAACTATGGCTGTTATACTTATTTTAACTAGATCTGCCGTGAGCTTTACCTGGCTACTGCCGCTCACCGAGATGTACCCCGTCGTACTTGTATCTGCAACCTGCTGTGTGGTAGATGAAAGAAGAAGTGTAAGTACCTGCTGGTCTCCTCCGGAGACAGGGGTTCCCTTGACTGGAGGCACAAAACCTTCAAATACTATCAGTGTGCCGCCGTGTTTTCCTTCTCTTTCAATAAGCATCGGGTAAATGAACATCAGTGAAACTGCTAGCACGACTAGTAACGTTATTCCCGAAACTATTTTTCTATTCATTATTTCACCTCATGTTTAATTAGCGGATGGTGAATATATGTTATTCCCTGTTCAATTATTGAAACAGAATATTCCTCAATACCTGTGCTTTCGATGCTAAAACATGAATAGGCCGCCTAGGTGAAAATGGGTAAGAAAGCTGTTTTATAGGCACAATTTTCCGGTCTAATAAACCTTGGATACAAACGGGTTTCCTTTAATGAAAAATCTCCAGGGTTTATCCTTTCCCTCTTTTATTCCGATCCTTGATGAAGAAGATATCTTGTTTTCGGGTATCTCTTCGCCATGCGCTATAAAAAGAATAGAACCTCTTGTTAGATCCCAACCATAGAAATCAAGGTTTATTTGAAACGCCTGGGTCAATTTTGCTGGCCCATTGGTTAAGTCAACGATACTATTAACCCTCCTGTTTTGCTTCATTATTTCAACGCCTTTTATCGGCTCTAAAGCCCTTATTAGAACCGCTGCAGGTACACCTTTAGGCTCAACCACCACATTTAGACAGTAATGGATACCATATATCATGTAGATGTAGGCTACGCCCGGGCTACCCCACATAACCTTATTTCTCTTGCACACGCCCCTATAGGCATGGCTCGCCGGGTCATCGCTACCCCTGTATGCCTCAACCTCCACTATTTTCCCCGCCATTATTCCTTTTTCACAGACTCTGACCAGTATCTTTCCCAACAGTTTTTTCGCAACACTTACAGCATGGTCTTCATAGAAACTTCTCGGTAGAGGGACGAAGTTTTCCTTGTTCATTTAAACCGCACCGTATTTTCCTCCGATTTTCAGGGTTGAATTCGTAACTATATTTTTTACTGATAAGCTTATTAGGGTATTAATTACATGACAATATGCAAGTTCAATATACATTAATTATTATCATATAATAAAAAATGTAGATTTAGTGGGCTGGGTTTCAATGGCTGTTATGGATAGATTAAGGAAGTCATTTAAGAAAAGTAAGGTGAAGCGTAGGTTAAAATACTATTTTTACTGGACCCCATTATGGGTGTTGCTCACTATACTCACGATAAAAATAAGCGTCACTTTACTCCTGCTCCTTCAAGTCGGATTCCTGTTAAAGGACTTTGCCGATATATTGTTTAAACGTAAACTAGTTCCAGACAGCTTTGAACACCTTCCATTCTCGATCTTCGTTTTCCTTATGGCTGGCCCAGCGAATACACTACTGTTACTTTTATCTAGCCTGGACATTATCTTAGATCTGCTTGAAGATGTTTTTACAGAGAAGTCGAAGTAGACGTTCAATTCTAAAATAATTTGAAAACCTACAATGTTGATGTGCTTGTCTTATTTTCATCCTCAGGTTTTAGTTGACTAGCGATGGGAGTATATAGTTTCAATCCAAATGGCTGCAGTCTTTCAAAATGTTCCTTATTTCCTGTGTATAGATGTAAGTCGTAGACTATGGCTGTGGCTCCTATTAACAGGTCTCTATCATCTATAAGCTGACCTTCTTTCTTTAGTGTCCGCCATATTTCGGTAGCCTTGGCTATAACTTTATTGTCCACATCCAGAGACACTGCTATTTCTTCGATGAGTTTCTTAGCTTTAAGAAAGTCTTTTCTTCCTCTGATAAACTCATAGACTGTGATTATAGAGACGAAACATTCATCCTCAGGTAATTCTTCTTCCCCTTTCTCGATACTGATGAGTTTGTCAGTATCTATAAGTATCCTCAACCCAGGTTCAACCTCAACCTAGTTTTCGAATAAGGTATATCACGATTATGTGAGGTTTTTCTTAGTTCCTCTAGAGCTTTCTTGATCTTGTTTCTCTTATATCTTAAAGCAAGCTCTCTAAGGAATTCGTCCCATGTCCTATTTTCACGCAGTGAATCAAGTAGCCTTTTGGTCTCATAGCTTATAGTAATGGTTGTGGGCATCTCATCGCCATAATTTATAATTAGTAATTGGTAATTAAATCTTGCTACTGTAAACCTATTTTAATTAATTGTAAAGACGCCTTTAGTCTACGGGACTGCGATTACTATAAAATTATATATTTTAAGTTACAGTTAGTTAGTTTTGACGAAGTATTAAAGAGGTGGTTTATTGAAGGATCTGCTTCATAAGATAATTGAAGAAGCGGTCAAATTGGGTGCAGACTACGTCGACGCCCGCTACGAAAAAACTTTTTCCACTACAGTTAGGATCTCAAACGAGAGGATTGAGAGGGTTAGCACCGGGGTGGATGAGGGGATCGGTGTAAGGATTCTAGCTAACGGAGCATTCAGCTTTTTCTCTAGTAATGTCTTGGATCTAGAGACCATTATCCGTCAGGTCAAGGAATCCGTGAGAACGGCTAAGGCTTTAGGGGACCTCAAAAAAGAAAAAATAAGACTTGCTGAAGTTAGAACAGTTAAAGACTCTGTGGAGATAAAGGCACGTAAATCCCCACAGGAAATAGATCTAGAGGAAAAAGTGTTTTTCATAAAGGAATTGAACAAGATTTCCCGGGGTCTCGACAATCGTATCGTAAACTCTACGTCGACGATAATAGATGCCTACGACAAACGGATTCTGGTGACTTCGGAGGGTACTGAGATCGAATACATTGTGCCTAGAGTATACTTCGGCTTAGATGTTGTAGCTCATGAAGCTGGTAGACAAGCATGGTACGGTAAAAGAGAGGCGGCCCAACAGGGTTACGAGTTCCTGGAAAAATTTGAGCCAGAGGAAGTGGCGAAGTTTGTGGTTAACAAAGTCATTAAACTGTTGAAGGCGAAGCCCGCACCTGCTGGAAGGTTCACGGTTGTAATGGATAACGACCTCACGGGGGTCTTTATACATGAAGCTTTTGGACACGCCTGTGAAGGAGATGGCGTCGCCGCCGGGGAATCTATATTAAAGGACAAGCTTGGTGAAAAGGTGGGTTCAGAACTAGTTACAGTATATGATGATTCTACTCTACCTGGAGGATGGGGATCGCTGAAATACGATGACGAAGGGGTCCCCACACGTAAGAGAACTTTGGTTGAAAAGGGGGTTCTAGTGGGCTTTATAACTGATAGGGAAAGCGCAGCTAAACTGGGGTTGGAGCCAAATGGAGGGGCACGTGCCGAAAGCTACGACGATCCCCCCATAGTCCGGATGAGCAATACTTACATTGCTCCAGGCGACTGGAGGTTCGAGGAGATAGTCGAGGAAATCAAGTATGGGATTTACCTGCTTGGTAGCAGGGGTGGACAGGTGGATACATCCAAGGGGACTTTCCAGTTTAACGCCAAGGAGGCCTATTTGATAGAAAACGGTGAGATTACAAGCCCCCTACTCGATGTATCTCTTTCAGGATACACTCTAGAGGTTTTAGCGAACATCGACGCCGTCGGCAGGGACTTTGAGATAAGACCTGGATTCTGTGGTAAAGGCGGGCAAGCTGTTCCTGCAGGTACGGGTGGCCCGCATGTACGGGCTAGAAATGTTGTTGTAGGGGGTAGGAGAAGATGATGGATCTATTAAAGAAGGTTGTCGATAAGGGGGATCTTTTAGGTGCAAGCCAGGTTGAAGTTTATGCAGGTCATGTCTTATCGAAAACTGTTGTCGCCGAGAAAGGAGAAATAAAGATGGCTTTAGCCTCAAGAAGTAGGGGGGCTGGGATCAGGGTTCTTTATAAAGGTGGCATCGGATTCGCCTACACGACGTCTCTATCTAAAGAAGCCCTAGAAGAAACTATCAAGAAGGCTATAAAGGTGGCGGAGACTAGGGGGAAGGACCCCTATTATAAGACTTTTCCCTCCCCCCAGCAAACTCTTTCCGTAAAGGGGTTATTCTTCAAGGAGACCGCTGAATTCCCGCTAGATGAAATGGTTGAGAAAGTTCGCTACATGGTTGGCATGGCTCGAGACTTTGATAAAAGGATAACTTCAGTTGCATCGGAGTTCTCTATAAGCTGTGGAGAGAGATTTCTGGTGAATAGCCTAGGTATAGAGTCTTCGGAAAAATACTCATTGTCAACGATCTCAGTTTACTCAGTTGCCGAGGATAAGGGTACAATGACTTCGGGGTATGAATTCCAGAATGAACGTGATATACGTAAACTCGACTACGAGAGAGTAGCTAATGTAGCCGCAAAAATGTCCATCGAGCTTCTCCATCCCAGGAAAATAGAAACAAATGTGATGGAGGTTCTATTGAAACCCATAGCAGTATCCCAATTAATCAGACCGACGTTGATAAGAGCTGTGTCAGCTGACAACGTGCAGGAGAAGAGGTCTTTCTTGATTGATAAGCTTGGAAAACAGGTTACTGTCGAAGAGTTGACAATAGTGGATAATCCTCTTCTTGAGGAGGGATTAAGGTCACGATCCTTCGATGCCGAGGGAGTGGCATCCCGTGAACTAAAAGTTGTGGAAAACGGGGTGCTTAAAACATTTCTATACAACTCGTATACTGCTCAAAGAGCAGGCGTGGAAAACACGGGCCATGCCGATAGATCTGTAACGTCAGAGCCAGCAATAGCACCTAGCAACTTGATCTTCGAACATAAGGTCAAGAAGGATCTAGAGGACCTTATATCGGAGACAGAGAAAGGTGTTATTGCAAACAGTGTTATAGGAGCACATACCGCTAACCCTGTAACAGGGGAGTTCAGCGTTGCATTGGGGGAATGCATGTACATTGAGAACGGGGAAATAAAGTATCCTGTACGGCAGGCTATGGTAGGCGGTAATGTCCTCCAATTGCTGGGTAAAATAAAGTGTATTGGCAGGGATGTGAGACAAGTAGGCAGCGTTATAACTGGTACGGCGGTCTTTGAAGAAGTAACGGTATCCGGTTAAATAATACTATAATATATAAAACATTTTTATCATCTTCTACAAAGGTTACTTTCAGCTCCTCCAATTAAAGCGGCTAAAGCATGTATTGCAGGCGGAAGGTATCCATAAGTGGCCGTGAGGGTCCTCACATTTTTTAGTATTAGGGCGTCGCAGTGCTCTTTGAGGACTACCACTATGTGGGATGGGTATCTTTCTAAAACCCTGTTCACAAGGTTCAATTGCCCCTTGTATTTGAATGCATCACAGACGCCAATAACTACAACTTTAGCGGGCTTTAATTTCTTAAGGATTTCTTTGATTTCCTCTTCTCCCGGATTAATATTGTATGTTTCAACCCCCTGCACCTTGAAGAATTTTGTGAATGATTCCTCAAAGGCTTTGATTAAATCACCGGTGCCCACCGGGATATTTCTTTTCAGACGAGGTAGAATTAATTGTATACTGGCTTCCTTGGATAGAGGTATGATTTTATCCTGATCCCTGAATATTTTCACGGATCTTTTAAACACCTCCCTTAAAACCTCTCCCCCCTTGCCTACAGTTTTGAGTCCACCCGTTGACGGGACGTTAGCCGAGATTTTTCTCATGTATTCCCGTAGTTTCTGTATTCTTGCCAGGGATTCCTCTATTCTTCGGGTGCTTATAATACCCTTCTCCGCCAGTTCAATTATGGTGTTTCTTACATCGTAGATGAAATCCTTATTGTAGCTCATTAGAAGGATGTCACATCCAGCCTTTATTGAAAACTCAACAATCTCCCTTGTTTCAAATTTTCCGTAAACAGCTTTCATCAAAAGGGAGTCTGTTATAATAACACCTTGGAAGCCGAGTTTTTCGCGTAACAGTCCGGTTATGATTTTTCTTGAGAGAGTTGCGGGGAGCATGGAGTCGTCTATCTTTGGAAGCGCAATATGGGCGGTCATTATGGTTTTTAGACCTGATTTTATCGCTCTCGTAAAGGGTTCTAACTCACGTTTCATCAAGAAATCTAGGTCATAATCCAGGACAGGGAGGTCTAGATGGGAGTCCACTGAGGTGTCGCCGTGTCCCGGAAAATGTTTACCTGTTGCGACCACACCGTTAGCTTCT
>QMRH01000074.1 GCA_003650675.1 Thermoprotei archaeon
GAAGTGATATTGGGGATAAGGCCAGAAGATATAACTATAAATAAGGTTCCGACCGAAGGTCAAATCAATATAAGATCCGAGGTCTATGTAATTGAACCATTGGGATCCGAAACAATAGTTGACTTCAAGACAGGAGACAAAAATCTAAAAGCAAAAACAATCCAGGAAGCTGTTAATCCCGGTGATAAAATTTACCATACAAAATTTAAATGGATTTTTAATACTATGTTATTAAAGTATACATTTGACAAAAATAAGAATAGGATGTATTATAGTAGGTCAATGTACTCTCTGAATTCCGCTGGATGGGGGTGAGAGTAAACCTTTTCCGCTTCTCTCCTCTTAAGGTTAATATAGGTTTCCAGTAAATCGTCGCTGAACACGGGTTTCAGAAAATTGTTGTCTGATTCAAGTTCATCGAGAGCTTCCCAAAGGGTGCGTGGAAGGGTTTTAAGTTGATGTCTCTTCGGATAAGTGCATGCATTTACATTCAAGGGATCCCCTGAATCAATCTTCTTTTTTATGCCGTCTAGTCCCGCCATCAGTATAGCGGCTAAGGCTAGGTAGGGGTTTGAAGATGGATCCGGAGGCCTGTATTCTATTCTCCTAGAACTGCTGGATCCCGATATGGGTACTCTTATTGCCGCGCTTCTATTGGCTTTTCCCCAAACCAGGTATACTGGTGCCTCATATCCGGGAACCAGCCGCCTATAACTGTTAGTTGTAGGTGCTATTATAGCTGAAATAGCTCTCGAATGCTCCAGTAAACCCCCTATAAAGTATCGGGCTTCCTGGCTTAGATGGGCATATTCATCGTCGGGATCGTCGAAGACGTTCCTATTCTTTCTCCAGAGACTTACATGGACATGCATTCCTGACCCATTATCGCCGTACAATGGTTTGGGTAGAAAGCTTGCGGTTAAATTATTTTTATGAGCCTCTACTTTAGCCGCATATTTCGTGGTCTGAATTTTATCTGCCAGGTTTACCGGCGAATCTTCTTTAAGGCTTAACTCAATCTGCCCATTGGATGCCACTTCATGATGGTGCGAAATAACCTTTATACCGAAATAGCTTGAAAGTATGTTGCATAGGTTTTGTCTAAATTCCATTAGATTGTCAACGGGGAGTTGTGAACAATATCCATGTTTTTGAGGTAAAGTGTATCTACCTTCATCAATCCCCTGAATGAAGTAGCCTAATCCGAACCCCGAATCTCCCCCTCTTAAGCGAATCGTCTTAAAAACGAAAAACTCTAATTCCACTCCCATCAAAACACTGTAGCCTGCATCCGCCATAACGTGAACGGTTTTCTCAAGTACATATCGTGGGTCTCTTTCAAGCCGTGTATTTTCGTCGAAAACATTACAAATATATCTCTCTAGGTCGTCGAACCAAGGTAGCTTTGCCCATGTGCTTGGATCTGGTTTAAGGAAAAGATCGCTTTCCTCTATTAATGCAAATCCCTTTATGCTGCTTCCATCAACTTTGCCCACGATTTCATCGGGCTTAGCGTAGCTGGGTACCGATAATGTTACATGGTAGAATTTTCCAATTAGATCCGTGAACTGTAAGTCTATCCATTTACAGGGCCTCTTTTCCTCACCCACAGGTTTTCCTATAGGCATTGGTTTAAGCTTACTTCATAAAATATATTTTCACTTTTAAGAAACTCTACGAAACAAAGTTAATTTTAGGAACAGTATAAAATAATTACCCTACAGACGTCATTCAACGGGTTCTAAACGCATTTCCAGTAGTACTGCCCCAATAGCTCCATAGAGTCCCACATCTCCACCCAACCGGGTTACCTCTATTCTAGGAAGCCTGTTTACGACATAGTCCCCAATGTATTTTTTCACGGGCTTTAATACTAGTTCAACGTTGTTTAAAACAACCGAACCCCCCAGTACTATCAGAGAAGGATCGTAAACGTTCACAATGTTGGCTAATCCTATGGCATTAATCCTCCCAACCTCTTCTACTATTTGGAGCGCTACCTCATCCCCCCTCTTGGCTGCATCGTAGACCATCTTCGCTGTTAATTTCTCCCAGTCTCCTCCCGTAAGTTTATATAAGAGGCTGTCTTCAACGTCCTTTCTAGGAAATTTATCTATAAGAAAAATAGCATACTTGGGTATCCCTGTCCCAGAAGTATATGCCTCCCAGTGTCCTCTCTTACCGCACCCACATACCATCCTACCCTCAATATCCACCACCATGTGTCCAACCTCATGTGCATTACCGTCTTTTCCCACAAGCAGATTCCCGTCTACGAAAACTCCGGCACCTATACCAGTACTTATCGTGACATAAACGAGGTTCTTAACCCCCTTCCCTACACCATAAAGCTGTTCTCCAACGACACCTGCCGCCGCATCGTTAAGTATATAGACAGGTTTATTGAACTCCTTTTCGAGGGGATCTCTTAAAGGTACTTCGTTGAAAGGAAGGTTAGCTGGATTAACTATTACACCTCTCTTTAAGTCTAGGGGGCCAATGGTGCCTATGCCTATACCCTTTACATCCTCCATACTAACATCTGTTTCCCGAATAACTCTTTTCACCATATCTGCTATCTGGTTGGTCAACTCTATTCCTGACCCCTTTCTAACAGTCTTTTCGGTAATCTTAGCTAGGAATCTTCCTTTCTCGTTAGCTAGGGCTACGCGTATGTTCGTGGCACCTACATCTACTCCGATAAGATACATGAAGCCTCCCATATTCTCTACATTTTACATTTTAAAATATATAGTAATTTTAATAGTAAGATATTGGGGGTTTACCGAGGGATCACGACGCTAACTTGAATACTGTTTTGGAGTAAGTTTTAAATCCGAGAGACCTTTAAATCCCATCCGTTCAGCGGTTTTTACTATGCCTAAGGTAAAGTCTCTTGTTTTGACTACTAACGCAGTTATTTTTTCTCTTCTCTTTTCAAGCCATACAAGGTGTCCTCGAGTGTGCCCGTCAATTATATAGTATTTTCCTTTATGCTCCGTCACCAGTATTGGTTCATGAAGATCCGGGAATCTATATCTCAGCTGGATGTAAGCTTGGGTTGGAACAAGTCTGGATACAGGTACATCCATTAAAACAACATACAGGTTTTCGCCGTATCTCTTCTTAAGCCAGTAAAGTGTACGTATCATGAAATGCCATATCCTGAGAATAGGGTTGGCTGGAGGAATCATGTGTTTCAGAGTTAGATCCCTGAGTCTAAGCTTAAACAGGGGAGTGTACCTGTTTTCGTCCTCAAAAGAAAGTATATAGGCTTGGGTCCTCTTTACCCCTGCGAGCCAATACAGATAAGCCCGGTGATGCCCATCTATTAAATATATATCGCCAGCCGACCGCAAGACCACTAACGGCGGCGAATATCCCTCTAGAAAATACTTTCTAGCGACCAACGCTAACTTATCGTCCTCTAGGAAAGGTTCTGTAGCATAAAGTTCCTTCAGATGAGCCATCCCAAACTCTATCCTAACCGGTTGACCATGTATTAGTGCGAAGCTCTTCGCTATACTATAGGCCCTCCTCCTCGAATCTTCGGAGCTAGATAACAGTAATCTCTTACTCAAAACTCTTCTCTGATATAATATTAAAGAACATTTTTTATTTATTTTCCTTTGGAAAGAATATTTCTCTTAACTGGCTTGAAGCATTAAAGAGAACTACAACAACATATATAGTGTAATCAACATATAATTATCAACTTAAGGGAAACGAGAGGAGAATTGTGAAAATTAGGGAATTGTAGATTAGAAACGTTGGTTCAAGCGAGATAAGCGATTTGATTGATCTATGCATCCCGCGGGAAAGAAAAACAACCCCCTGTTTGTTGAAGGAAGGAAAATGAAGAGAAGATAGGCTATACGTGTCATAGAGAAATACGGAAGTATAGCTAAACTCGCCTATTTAAACTCAAGGCCTGTAGGCTTGATCCAGTATCAACCGATTCCTGAAGAAAAACTCGCCGAAATCAACCGCATATTTGTTCCAGATAGAGAGAACCTTGGAAAGGATATAGGAACAACTTTACTGAAAGCTTTAATTGAAGAAATAAAAGAGCCAAAACCCTATTTTGACTATGAGAAACCATTAGCGCTCGTAGCATGGGCATTCCGGGTACTAGGACGGTATCCTCAACATGAATTCTATCAGAAAAGGGGCAGGAACTTTTAATTTTTTATGTCTTTTGTGTTGGGGAGTGGCCCTGTGGGGTATAACTTAGATGGGAGCCTTGTGCCGTCGGGCTCGACAGCCGCCCACGACCCCATAACCCTTTGGTTAGGGTTATGGGTGAGGCGGAACCCGTGAAGCCACACCACAATAAAAATACATAGAGTGATACAGTTAGAGGAAACGGATTTAGAAGAGTAAGGAAGGATAGCCCTTTCCTACTTTACTATCCACTGGAGGAAGGGTACATCTACTATCCAAAGGAAAGAATATTTACCCTGCAAGAGGAAGACAAAGGCAAAGTATTAATTTTTTATGATCCCCATGTCCTCCTGCGTAGTTAACGGAAAACCCATCACAACCTTCTTTGGAAGAATTTTCAGAAAGAGGTAGAAAGGGCGCTTAGTTCCAGCGATACCCCTAACTGATAATCCTTCCTTGCTTGATCTTCAGATAGCACAAATTAGGAAAATGTGTTTCAAGGTGATACGTGAAAAAGGAGACCAGTATTCCAGAAAAGGAAGTTTTAAAAATAGTATTGAGTCAATCAAAGGGGTTTAAATGTCCCTTACAGAGTTCCTCGTCGAATACATTGTAAATATTATAGGAAGTATAGGATATCTTGGGGTTTTCATCCTCATGGTCCTGGAAAGCGCTCTTCTACCTGTGCCAAGTGAAATAGTAATGCCCTTTGCAGGCTTCCTGGTATCGGAGGGAAAAATGGATTTCTGGACGGCTAGTCTAGCGGGAGCAATTGGAAATCTCGTAGGATCATACATAGCCTATTGGCTGGGAAACAGGTATGGCAGAAAATTCGTTTTAAATTATGGAAAATACCTTCTGATAGACAAACGCCATTTGGAAACCGCTGATACCCTTTTCCAAAAACATGGGTCTATAATGGTTTTCGTTGGCCGTCTATTGCCCGCAGTGAGAACCTTTATATCGTTTCCAGCAGGAGTATCGAGAATGCCCCTCAACCGTTTCACAGCCTACACTTTTATCGGCTCACTTATATGGAGTATTTTTCTAACCTATTTAGGCGTAATTTTAGGCGAAAACTGGGGTATTATCAAGGAATATGGGGGATGGATCGACGTCACGGTAATATTGGCCATAATAATAGTAATAATACTATATACTTCTCGTGGTGAAGCCTTTTTAAGAAAATTAAAGTCGTTTATAGGTCGAGGTTCCGGTAGCTGACAGGTTCATGCTCAAGAAGCCAACCCCTCGAGAATGAACCAGCCACCATAGTAGAGGAGCACGAGGACAAAGGTGAATAATATTATTTTCTGGAAACGTTTCCCCACAACCCTACCTTTGCTGGCTAGGAAAGCCACCACCGAAAGCCACATGAAATCCATCCAGACGTGAAACGGATATAAAGCCCCCACTAATAGTACTCCTCCTACACTAAGAATATCGGCTATTAACTTTAGCCCCCCGGAGGCCCACCATATAATGAAATAGGGGTTTAAAGCCGTAAACGCAAGGCCAGAGACAAACGCCCCGCTCTTAACTTCCTTTATCCCTGCTCCACTATGAACCTCACCGACGTTATCTGATTTAAATACATCCTTTAACGTGATTGCAGCGAAAAATATGAGGGATGCTCCACCTAGAATAGAAATGATTTTAAGGAGTACTGGGTTTGCTAGGAGACTTGAGAGCCCCATAGCAAGGATCATGATCAATGGAAACTCGAAAGCCGTGTGTCCTAAAGCAGCCATGAAACCAGCCTTCCATCCCTTTTTGGAACCTAATGTCAACGTTGCAAAGGTTAAGGGACCGGGGGATAATGCCCCTGAAGATGAAATTGCTATTATTTCTAGGATTAGCTCCGGGATGGACATATACCAGTAAACTAGAGACAAATATTTAAAGGAAACTGTAGCCACAATAAAGTCAAGGCTTAATTAGGATAAAAATAAGGATATTAACATGCGATCCCGTATAAGTGAACTTTTATTAAGTAAAGAGGAAATACTTGAGTTCGTCCGTGAAATGGAGCCCACCGACCATGTTGTATTCTTTTATGAGAGACCTGAAGACAAGTACGATGTCCTTTTCACCTACCTTGTTTCAGGCATAGAGAAAGGTTACGCCGGGATCTATGTGGCCAGCGAAGAAAAACCCGAAATGGTTAAACTTAGAATGAAAGAGTACGGTGTCGATGTAGAGAGACTCGTCAAGGATCGGGCTCTACAGGTGTTAAGCTACGAGAACTGGTATATAAGGGAGGGAAAAGTTGATCCAACATATACTATAAATTTGTGGAAAAACAAGCTTGAGGAGGCTAAAGCCCTCGGATTCAAGAGCCTACGTGCAACAGGAGAAATGTCATGTTTTATCTCATATAACCTGGTTAACAAGCTTCTAGAATATGAAAGCATGTTGCATAGAAGATTGGAGTTGGCTATGATGGGTTTATGTGCATACAACATGAGACAAATCTTCGAGAGGAAGCTGCTAAAAATATTTCCTGAGCTAGTTAGAACACATAGATACGTTATAATAATAGGTCCTAGGGAAACAGGCGTAACCATAGTTATCTAGCATGATTACCTAAACCGTTCACCTCATCTGTAGTTTTATGTTTCTGAGTGTATTGTTTTGTATCTGCTATGGGTGGGTTCATCATGGTCTCTGTCGGGTAGGCTGCGGGAGCTGTGCTCTCCTCGGGAGCCCGGCGGTCACCGTTATTTTATTATATTCTAGGCTTAAAAGTTTTATTTGGGGACGGCGCATTCTGGGATGCACGATGAGGTTACGAGGAAATACGGCTTAGATAAACATACAGCGTCGACACACCTA
>QMRH01000075.1 GCA_003650675.1 Thermoprotei archaeon
ACCAGGGGCCGTCGTCTAGCTTGGAAGGATGCCAGCCTGGGGACGCCTATCACGCGGCGCCAGTTCGCTGGTGGTCCCGGGTTCAAATCCCGGCGGCCCCATAGGATCTATTTATCAAAACTTAAAGCCCTAAGAGTTTGACGAATTCCTCCGGGTCAAATTCCTTGAGATCGGAGTATTTTTGTCCAGTTCCTATAAACAGTATGGGTTTTCCCGTCGCGTAAACTATTGAAACTATTGCTCCGCCCTTTACATCAGCATCAAATTTTGTTACAATGGCTCCACTCAAGGGTGTGGCCTCATTGAATTTCACTGCCTGGTCGTAGGCATCGTTTCCCGTTAATGCATCCACCACCAGGATCACGAGGTCGGGAGATGCCACTCTATATATTTTCTTCATCTCCTCCATTAAATCCACGTCTGTTTGAAGTCTCCCAGCAGTATCTATCAAGACAACGTTTATTCCTTTACTTAGAGCATGGTTTACAGCATCGTATGCCACTGCCGCCGGATCCGCCCCATACTTTTGTTTTATAACCCGTACCCCCACTCTTTTTGCATGCTCGACCACCTGTTCTATGGCGCCAGCGCGGAAAGTATCGCTTGCAGCTATTATAACAGTATATCCCCTCTGCTTAAACAGAAACGCTAGCTTAGCTATTGTCGTCGTTTTTCCATGACCATTGGGCCCTACAAAAAGTATTACTAAAGGTTCCCCTCTATTGTTTTTCTCGTCGGCGAGCTTAAATAGATCTAGGTTACCAGCAGAACGAAAATGCTCCAGTAAAACCCTCCTTAAAATATCTTTCACGGCATCTCTTTTGTCGTGAAATCGTTCTACTCTTACACCCCTAGCCTTCTCCTTTATCTCGTCCACTAGCTTCTCGGCTACTGGCAGAGCAACATCACATTGAAGTAGAGTGAAGATGATTTCATCCCTATATTTTTCTACAGTTCGTTCACTTAATTCCGTAGTTGAGAGAATTTCCGTTATTTTACCTATAGTCTTCTTAAACTTCTCCAGCATTGTCGTCCACTATCCTGGCGCCTCAGCCGCCTGCCTCAGGGTCTGCACCAACTCCCGAATCTTATCTAATTCCATTAGAACCTGTCTCAGCCTACTCCTAGAGTTTTCAAGCTCCTTTGCAACTTCTTGTTTCTGGAGGTTGAGGAATTCAAGAGCCTCTTCGGGAGTTTTCTCTAAAACAACCCCCGATCCAACATTTAAAAGAACCTTATCAAAGCGTTTTACTTCACCAAAAAGGTATATGGCACCTCCTATAGGTAGTAGGGTTTCCCTGGGAACCGTCGTTTTACCCAGCTCTTCTAGGGTGGTTATAGTTGTAGTTACCTCCCCGTATATTGTTTCCAGCAATCTTACCCTTTCACTTAGTTGCCTGGCAATCTCCTCCAATAATGTATATCGCTCAATTAATTCCCGTACCCTTTTTTCCGCTTCTCCCATTACATCAACTACCTCTTATAATAATATACTATCTTATTAAGGGAAAGGAGTTTACGTATGTACTCGCTCTCCACGTTTTCCGCTGGAATCTCCTCTATCTTCTCTATTTTAATGTGTTTTCTAATCAGCTTATGACGTGACCCTAGCCGCGAATATACCTCTTCAAGTACATGCTCTGGTTTTAGCCCTGTCAATTCTATCCTAAAGGTTTGCCATTCATCGCTAGCCTTCATTCGACCAACCACCCTGAATACCTTTACCTTCATGGCAACCCCCAACCATGCTTTCAACTTGTTTTTATTTAAGGTGTTTCATAGGCTACAGGAGACTTTGATACGCTACTGTATTTGGAAAACCATAGCACGTATAAATATTTCGTGTACCTCTCATATCTTTAAAACATAACCTAAGTGGAGAATTGTCTAGATAAAATCGTGATTAAAAATGATTCTTTCCCCCGTCTCCTACTGCACGTTTATTAGAGAGAGCAAGCAGTATTTTCCTCTCCAGCTTCTCTAGTATATCTTCTTCAAGGGTTCTGCAGAGTCCCTCCCTATGTCTAACAAGCATTAATACTTTATCTTCCTCTAAAACTATTTTTAAAAGATATTTATCGGCACGAAGCCCCTCTTTTCTTTCGCAACCCTTTTTATAATATTTTATCGTGATGGTGAAGAAGAAGATTTTTTCCTTTGAGGATGATAAACGTACCACATCTATTGGCGTTAATCTCCTTTCAATGCCTGTTTCTAAATTAACCTCCCGAACCTCAAATACCTTCTCCACCTTTAGAATTCTTCCTTCAGATGCATATGTTATAGCCTCTTCCGAGAGCTTGTCGATATTATATAGAGTCCTTAGAATAGTGTATTTGTTTTCCAGACCGTTTACCGGTATTTCAACCTTTATCCATGACATCTAGAACATTTTATTACCCTGAAACTATATTTTTTCCGAAGAGAATGAGTTTATGAAGTGCGTAAAATGTGGATCTTCAGCTAAGTTCATCTGGACCATAAGCCTTGAACCTCTCTGTAAAACCCATTTCCTCGAGAGGTTCTACAAAAGTTTTAAAAAAGGGCTATCTTCCCCTCTTCTCAAGCCTACCTCCACACTACATGTAGTATATAATGATAGTCTATTGGGCCTTGCAACTCTTCACGCCCTCTGTCATATAGAAAGAAAATACCCTAGTACAAAAATAATAGTTTATCCGTTCAGTTCTCCTAAACCCTTATTAAACGCGCAGAAAAATACACAAATAGAGATAGTGGAAGAACCCCTCCGCCTCACCCCCTCCTCACTAATGGACTTCATCTCCACAAAGTCGCTGTCCATAAACAAGGAGGAAATCATAATATTACCTTTAACTGTGGAAGAGTTAGCATCACTTCTTCTATATCTCTTTTTTAGGGGGAAAATAGATAATATTAAGATGCTCTTTTCGCCTCAGGTGCGATCCCCCCTGTCCACATTGTTTACAGATGATGTAAAAGAATATGGGAAAATTTTAAACTTAAAATATAGCCGGAAAAATCTGTGGGATAAGGAAGAAGAGGTTTCCCGATTCCGTCAACTCGTATTGAAAATAGGAAATACCTCTCCCACATCTATTCCATCAATAAAAAGTTTTTTCATCAAGATAACGAGTATGCATATAGATCTGAAAAACGAGCCAGACCCTAGAACGTTTAAAGTTGATTTTGAAGACGAATACTAAAGGTTGTTCCATGCAGAGATTACCCTTAAATAAGTAAATGTTTCTATTTAGTATTGGGGCCGCGGGTCAAGCCCCGGGGGGCTGGCCCTCCCCTGTAGCCGCAAATCGGGCCATACGGTGGGGGGCGTTAACCCCCTACCCAGGCCCTCCTCCTCGCCGAGGAGGGGTGGCCTCTGTGGAAATGATCCTCGGTCCCATGGGGTCGCTGGCGGGTGGCGGTGTCTCTCGGAGGAGAGGCATGCCACCCTTGCCACGCCGCACCGGGTCAGGCCCTGGCGGGAGCAGCCTAAGGCGTGGACAGCGACGTTCATGGGGTGCCGGGGCCGATCCACAAGCCGCTCTAAGCCTCGGTGAGCGGGGGTCGAGGTAGGGGGGATGCCGCGGCCCCTTTTTAATATTAAGAAAGGGATAGTATGTCGTCCTTTAACGAAACTAAAATCCTAGTCTTAATTCTTCTCGCAGTTACCAACGATATAGTAGATTTTACGGGTATTTTTTCACCTTTTATTGAATTTATTTTAGACCTAGCAACGGTTACAGCCTTTCTCCTCGTTTATAGGCGTTTAAGCATCCTACTTGCGGTTATAGCTTTCCTAGATGTACTTCCAGGAGTAGATTATATACCCTTCTGGACTCTATATACCTTCTACATGTATTTTACGGAAATGGAGAGAAAAAATAGGAGGATAAAAATAAAGGTGGAGTAGTTTACTCTACAAATTTTACTCCGGTGAATTCCTCGACCTTTCTAGCGAACCTCAGCCACCATTCTCTGGCGGCATTTACCTTGTCTTCCTTAAACTTTTTCGCCCATTCTCCTTCCCCTGAATATTCTTCCGCGGCTGTGGCTAGGAGATCTATTGTTTTCATGCTGTCCCAGAAAGTCGGTTGGGCTCCTGCCTTAACATTATACTCTAGTATCTTGGAGTAAGTTTTCTTATAGTGTTCAGCGAGGTTGATTTTTACTCCATAGGCTTTCTCATATAATTTTTCTGCCAACTTTTCTGCCCATTTTCTATGGAATCTGCAGAATCCCCCATCATCGCTATAGAGTTCTTTTACTGCCCTTTCTAAGGCGGCTGAAGCGTAGGTTTCGGGGTCGTGGAATACCCCGGAATAGAGCGTCCAGTATCTTCCCGAAACGGCTATCGGCGCTATTAGTCCAGGGGTCCAGTAAAAGTTGGGTGTTATGTGTCCGTCCTTACCGTAGGATGGGTAGACTGCAAGATCCTCAAACTTTACTCCAACCTTCTTAACTCTCTCCGAAAATCTTGCATCGAGCTCCTTACAGGCGCGTCTAAGCCCCCGTGATATGATCGATAGAATCTCGTTCCTTCCGTAAGCCATCTCCTCGGCTATCTTTGCCGCTATTTTCGCATTCTTCTCGGAAAATTCTACCTTGTACTTGTAGGGATCAAATACTGGCTTCTCCTCCAATCCTATCTCCTCCGGCTTCAATAACCCTTTCGAAAGACAATCGAAGATCCAGGCTACAACGTTTCCAAATTCTATGGCGTCGAAACCCATGCTGTCCACCGCTTCAACCGCTATATCGGCCGCGTGTATCTCGAAGATCCCGCTTTGTGGCCCTACACCTTCATAGGGTTCGTAATCCACCTTGTATCCTAACCTCACTTTCTTACATGCAACTGGACACGGTTCACCACAGGTCTTCCAGCTACGTGTTTTTATAGCCTCTTCGTTAAATGGCTTCCAGTAATGCTCCATTATCACCGCATGCAACTTCTCCCTAGTTTCACGTGGCAGGTAAATGTTATTCCAGTTGAACATAGGGGTGTGTACTTTAAGTGAAGGATAGTTTCCTCCAAAGGTCCCGCCGCTACCGATCTTAGGATCATACCTGTACTTCACCGTAGCTTCGGTCACCACTTGATGCAATGGTTTCCCAAAGACCTCACGGAAGATGGAGTCCGCGGTTTTAGGATTCGAAATATCCTCGACGGGAAAGCTCTTCCTCCATTTTCCTCCGAAGACTATCGCCACAACCCCGTGAGCCTGGCACATAACCGTGCCGCTACCTCCTCTAGCAGCCCAGTCTTCGCTCCCCTTATCCATCTCACCTTTCTTAATTGTTATTGACACTATTCCCGCAATGTTCGTCGTGAAGGCGGCTGGACCCACTATGGCTGCCCTGTAGTCGTTCTTGAACTCCTCCTTGAATTCGTCTAAAAGGTATCTTTGAAACGCGTATACGCCTTTAAAGCCTTCATACCCTTCATATATTTCGAAGAGCTTGTCTTTCTCTATCTCCTTGAAATCCACCTTTACTTCACCTTTTTCATCTCCCTCTATTTTAATTATCAGGGGCTTCTCTGATCTGCCTTCCAGAACAACAGCGTCAACACCTGTTTTCACGAAAACGTAGGCTGCACCGCCCATAGCCGACGCGAATAACCCCCCTGTTATAGGGCTTTTGAACACGAAAGTAAGACGGTGGGTTCCAAATATCGCGCTGCCAGCGAATTTACCCATACCGAAAACAAGAGGGTTTCCTGGGTCAAGGGCGTCCTTTTTATAGCTCTCATACCTCTCTAAGTGAATCTTCACGCCAAGGTCTATTGGACCGAGGATCTCTGGGTCATCTATCTCCTCTACACGATACTTCCTCTCGCCGGCGTCTATAAATAAAACACGTGTCTTCATTTTACTTAACACCAGAGTGTGAATAACAATTATAGGTAATTTAACTTTATGGTCGAACATTCTCTATACGTGACCCGTAGATCGACACTTTACTCATTGAAAATAAATCACGGCAAAACAGCAGCCAAAAGATAAGCCCTCTCATAT
>QMRH01000076.1 GCA_003650675.1 Thermoprotei archaeon
ATGTTTAATGTTATAGCTGTGATTATCATCAGGAAAGCCAAAGCGATCGTAAACCTTTTTCTTCTTGTTAAAGACATGATATCTAGCCTTATAAAAAATTTAAGCGAGCTTCATATATAAGCTTTTAAGTATCTATATGAAGATATATTGTTTCCATACTTATATCAAGTTGCAGAGAATTCTAAACGCACACGATAGGCTTGACTATGTGAAGCACAACAGAAGCCATGTGGATAGTTTGGTATCGAACTTTCCGAATAGATGCAAGCACCTCCATAACCCCTCGGCTACGATTAGCGGGAAGGTGCAGCTATAAGTAAGAGAGCTTGTGGGCTCAGGGTACTGAACGGGAAAACCAGCGATATGACCACAACCCATATATATCTCGGTTCGCTCCTCCCTCCGCTCTAGTAGGATGCTCAGGGTGTCTACAAAGCTGAAAACATGGTTTATGCCTATCAAAAACTTCAGCAGTAAAATAGCTTTAGAGGCTCTATTTTAGCATCATTAACCTTTATCCATATGCGGTTGCCTAGACTAGAAGGTCTAAGAATTTTTAAAGGCTGTGAAGGTTAAGTGGTCTCTGGTATGAGGGTCCTCTCTGTAACTCCATTTTACCCACCTGATCCTGGTGGAATCTCGATATACGTGTGGAAGCTTAACCAGGCTTTATCTAAAAAAGTAGAAGTCCTGACCGTTACCTGTAGGGTTAAGCGGTTGCCTCGTATGCGTAACACCTCGGGTGTCTTATGCTTTCATCCACCAAGCTTTCCTTACGGCTCACTTAAAAGTTTTAGAATACCGTTCAACTTCTCAGCATTCGGTGCGGTAATGGATGATTTTAACCCGCATATCGTCCATCTTCATGGGCATCATTACCCCTCTACTTGGGTTTCTCTACTGGAGGCTAAGCGTAGGATGTTACCGACTGTGTTAACTATGCATGGACTATATGCTTTAGACCCGTCGAAGCCTTACGGAATCACGGCTCTAGAAGAGGTTTTCAATAAAGTTCTAGCCTCAAGGGTCTTTAAAAACGCGGACCTGGTCGTAGGCTTGACAAATTCGATGGTTAGATACGCTCAAAGGTATGGGGCTAACCCCGGCTCTTGCGTGGTTATCCCCAGCGGGGTTGATTTGCAGGTCTATAGACAGCTTGTCGGGAATGAGTATGAGTTCAGAGCTAAATTAGGTCTACCCATGGACAAAATAATAGTGTTATTCGTCGGGAGGTTCGAGCCTGTCAAAGGTTTGACCGAGGTAGCGCGCTCTGTGAAGGAGATCGCAGAATGCAGGGGAGACGTTTTCTTTCTATTCGTCGGACGTGGCTCTCTGGAAAAGCTCTTAAGCCGACTTAGCTCTTCGGGATGCGTTAGGGTTGAGGGTTGGAAGCCGCACCGCTTACTCCCGCTCTATTACGTAGCCTCCGACATTTTGCTACTCCCGTCTAGATGGGAAGCCCTTCCGTTGTCTCTCCTTGAGGCGATGGCGTCAGGCATCCACATCGTGGCAACACCTGTAGGAGGGATACCTGAGTTTCTAGAAAATTACCCTTGTAAAACCTACATCAGAGGATTCACATCTGAGCATATAACAGCCGCTCTTTTCAAGGCATTTACGGTCGTAAAGGGTATGGATAAGCGAAAACGGTGTAAGGTTTCGCTTTTAAACTGGGATCAGGTTGCTGAACGTTATCTCACGGTGTTCCGTAAACTCTTAGCCACCAATTAGCTTAACATCCCCCATATCATCCGGGTAGATCTTAAGTACAGCACCATACTCTGGGTCTACCCCTACATCCTCCATAACCTTCGAGACAGCCTCGCTTACCGTAGCCTCATCCACCAGGAGAATCTTCACGAGCTCATATACAGCCTTATCTGTGTGACTTAAGCTAACCTTCTCATCCCAGCTTATGAAAACTTTGGCACCTTTTTTAATGAACGCCTCTGCAAGCCTTGTATCGTACAACCCTAAACAGCTGCTCAAAATTATAGTGGCTCCTCTGAAATCATCCTCCATACTCATTTCCACGAAAGCCGGTCCGACCGCGAACACCGGTTTCTCCCCGCCTAAGGGATTAACCATCCCCTTAGCAACTTGACCGGTAAGCTGTTCAACCCAATGGTCCATCTGATTATACTCTTCAGACGTGAAGAGATAGGTTTCCTTACTCGTGTTTAAAACCCCGGCGTGAACCCGCAGAATATAGAGACCAGCGCCGAGGCTTGGAAGGGTCTTGTAAAAATCCACGGTTACCTCATCGTCCTTAAACACCTGAACTTTATAATTCAACGATTCTAGAAATCTTTTTAGCTCATCTGTAAACGACGGGTCTTTACTGTAAAACTGGTCCACTATCACGATCCCATCGTCTCTGACGGTCACAGGGTTCGCCGTTGCACCCTGGTGGGTTTTAAACAACCTCCTGATATGCGGGGCGACTATTCCATAGGCCAAGGATCCTACCAGAACTAGGACGAACGCTAGATATGCATAAGCTAAAAGCTTTCCTAGCCGAATTCTCCTTTTCTTCCTTCTCGAAGTCTTAGCCTTACGGCTTTTAACCAGTAAGCCGCACCGTAGATCGATACCGCGGTATTCTCTTATAAACTTTGAAGAAATGAGATTTTAAAGCCGTAAACGTCGGTATCTAGCTAGACTTAGCTAGTCTCCGGAATATCTGAAGAAGCCGCTCGACCCTATCGTCTAAGTTGAACATCTTCTCTACGATTTTTCTACCTCTCAAGCCCATTCTTCTAGCTTCATCCGGGTTATCTAGAAGATAGAGTATTCTGTCTGCTAAAACCCTGACACTTTTAGGCGGGACGAGAAACCCGTTTACCTTGTCTGTGATTTGCTCCCTAAGCCCACCCACATCTGAAGCTACGACTGGCTTACCCATCGCCATGGCCTCTGTGACCGTGAGTCCAAACCCCTCGACTAGAGACGGAGCCACAAGTACATCGCATGCAGCGTAGTAGCTTGGCACCTCGACCCTAGATATCCATCCTGGAAAGATGATTCTACGCCTGATTCCCAGCTTAGCGGCAAGGGTCTCGTAAAATGGTCTTAATTCACCATCACCGCCGATGATGAAAACCACGTCCTTTCTAACTCCGCAGACGTGTGCCGCCGCGGCTATGAGATATTCAAACCCACACCATCTAGTATGTCTTTTTAAGGCAAATACTACTTTCTTACCTTCTAACCTCCACCTTCTCTTGACATGTGAGCCTGAGACCTCGGGATGAAACCTCTTCACATCTACCCCGTTAGAAACCAGATATAGCTTCAAGCTTGACTTTAAAATATCCTCAGACACCACCCTGTATAGATGTAGGCTAGGGGCGACCACCACGTTCGCCTTATCTAAGGCCCATCTGACGGCTATGTCATATCCTTTATACCTTCTTATACCGTATCCTAAATCGGGTTCTGTGTAGACGTCATATCCATGGACAGCTATAACCAAGGGTATGTTCGCTATAACAGACACCGTAGCCGCCGCGAACCCCTCAGGATAAGCAAAATGTGCATAGAGAATATCAGGTTTCAGTTCCCTGATACATTCGAGTATACTCTGAGCATAAAGTACATCTGAGACTATGTGGTTTGGAGCCCTGAAAAATCCTTGAATCGGAAGACTTTCTATAAGCTTTTTGGCCGTTTTAAAATATTCTAGAAGCGGCGAGGTCCTTATGCCATGAAACCATATGGATGACCACTTATGTTCCCCATGAATTCTCTTCGTGAATATATGCGTCTCGACATTCTTTTCAGCAAATTTTAAAGCCTCCTCTAAAGCAAAACATTGCGCTATAGCGGAGCTGTTAGGCTCTATCAGAGAAGCTACTATTCCGATTCTCAGACTCTCTCCCCCTTTGAAAGCTCTTTTAGCGCATTCAAAACTCTAGTCGCTAAGATATCATAGTCAAATTTCTCTGCAAGAAAGGGACCTCTCCTTGAAAGTTTATGCCTGAGTTTAGGGTCGTCTAGAAGAAGTTTGATCTTAGATGCCAAATCGTCGGGGTCTGGCTTACAAAGAAGCAGATCCTCTCCATCGGTAAACATCTCCCTAAAAACTGGATGGTCCGTAGCTATCACAGGAATACCGATCGCCCAGGCTTCTAAAATTTTTATAGGAATGTTAAATTCTGTCGCTGGGTTCCTCCTACTTGGTACGGCCAACACATCTAAGATTGTCATTTTCTTTAGAGCCTCTAGGTGAGGTAAAAAACCTGTAATTACATAGCTCACTCCCTCAGCTTTGCATAGGTCTTCAATCCGTCTCCTCATTTCTCCATCTCCGATTATATACAGCATCAGACGAGAATACCTGTCTTTAAGCTTAGAGATAGCTTTCACCAGTATATCTATACCCTGCCACCACGCTAAAGTCCCGATGAACCCTATAACATTTTTCTTTCTTTTCTCCGCATTTCTACCGATATCTTGCCTTATCGCTCTAAAGATCGCATTATTTATCCCAGCACTTAGTACGATCGGATTTTTAAGAGGTCTAATTCCCCTTATTCTAGCAAGTTCTTCTGCAAACTGTCTACTTGCTACCGCTATTCTGCCTGCTCGTTTAATTACCAACCTATCCGATGCTTCGAAAATCAGTTTCAAAAAAGTCTTTATTAACCCGTTTCTAAACTCTTCCTCAGCTATGGCTGGTATCTTAACTAGCATGACTTTAGCTAGGCTCTTGAAGCCTATTAACCCAAGTGAAAATAGACTGTTTCTGACATATACTGCATCCACGAGACCAGATTTTACGAGTAATAGACCAAGTATCGAAATCATTGCAAGATAAGGTATTGCTAAGATGAACTTAAGAATAGGTAGCCGAGGGAAAGGAAGACCCAAAACTTTAATATTCCTCGGAAGTGATTCGTGACCGCATGCATATTCTTTAGGCCCCACAAGTGTTAAGACGTATACGGCCTCAACCTTCTTAGCTAAAGCCACTGTAAGCTGCCTTTCGTTAACAGCTTCACCGCTAGAGCCATAAAAGCTAGGTATTACTACTAACAGCCTCATATTCTTCCCCTCTCAGGAGATAGATAAATAAAACAGCGATTAACGTCAAAATAATCACATATATTGAAGCATAGAACCTGGTTAAAACATAAGGCCATATTTGACAATCATATATTCTAGCAAGTTCATGATCTTTAACCTCAAACGCCATAATTCTTAAATACCCAATTTTATATTCTCTTTCTATAACGTCCATCCCAGGCTTTAGCTTCATCACTATTACATCTGTGAATTTAGGAGTACTTATCAACAGAAGCAGTTTAACCTCTTTCTCGCACCTTACTTGTAGCCTCAATCTGGCTTTTTTTATATAATAACTAACATTATGTTGTATATGAATGTTTGAAGCCTTAACGGCATCTTTAACATTAAAGAGGGAATATATTCTAAAGATTTTAAAATTTTTGAGTTCCTCTTCAAACCTAATTACGACCTTATTTAAACTAATCTCTTCATGATCCCAATACTTTTTAGCATAGCTTGAGCCGTACTCATACCAAGTTAAACTTCTATCATTGCTAAAAATTATAAGAGTACCATTAGGTGCTAATGATAATAATTCTAGAAATTCGCCCTCATTCGGAGGTAATGGAAAACAAATAATATCGACTGGTTTTTTTTCCAACAAATATGGTCTCATAAATACTTTAAAGTTCATAAATAACCATTTTTCGTCGTTTTCATATTTTTCTATGACTTCTTTGAGTTTTTCAAGGTTATGATTCACGAAATATCCTGAACAGTTGATATGAGCTATTATAAAATAGATATTTGAAAATAAAAGTAGACTAATGAAAAAGATCAAGCCAACTTTATTGATATCCAAAAAACATTTTTTTGTTCTTTTAGTTATGTTTAAACTTAAAAATATTTTTATCTTATTATTGGCCTTAAATGCAATAATCATAATTAATGATAAAAAGCCAATCAATTGAGC
>QMRH01000077.1 GCA_003650675.1 Thermoprotei archaeon
ACCCCAAGGCTTACATAGGCTTACCAATACCTATGTAAAGGCCTTGTTTCTAGAGAACTCAGATGTCGTAGGCAAGCTGAGGCTCCTATGGATAAGGAACGGTAAAAGACTTCATAGGAACTACAACTGGAGAGTATCGGTATTCCGCAACTCGATAATAGAAATGATAACCATGAAAGCTCCGCTCTACTCAATCGAGGCAGAATATGTAGACCCGAAGGGGTCGACGCATTCTGGGATGCACGATGAGGTTACGAGGAAATACGGCTTAGATAAACATACAGCGTCGGCATACCTAATAGCTCTGAGAGGCATAGAAAGACACACCACAATACAGAAAACTATATCTCAACGTTTCATACCCCGAACATCTTGACCGCTTTTCCCCCATGTTCTTATGTCTGTATCACCAAAACTAACTTATAGTTGAGTCACCACGCGTACCATTTATGCATATTCCTTATCCCAGCTTCTTAGAAAACATGTTCAAATGTTTTAATAGTGTTCTAGGCAAAAGTATAAAAATGGTTTGCTTGTAATTTAGGGTGAATTGAGGGGATGATATGAGCAAGGATCAGGCTGTGGGTGCTGTAATATTATTGGGTTCTATTGTGGGGTTGCTGATATACCTTTATCTCGTCTGGACTCCAGTATACTCCTTGGTCATGCTCCAGCTAACCGCCTCCATAGCTGTGGGCGCTGTCCTCCTCATACTGGCCTGGATAGGGTACACGCTTGCAACCACTCCGCCTCCCCCCTCAGTAGAGGAGATAGAGAAGGAACTGGAGGAGGAGCTTAAGGAGATAGAGAAGGAGGAAGAAGGTAAGAAAGAAGAAGGGGAAAAGGAGGAAGCAGGGGAGGAGGAAAAGAAAGAGGAAGAGAAGCAGGGTTAACGGTGTCCCCCATTAAAATCAATAATGTTTTTCATCTAAAGACATTTTATAAATACATTACGCTAGTGTTTTTATTGTTCCTTGCTTCAGCAAACATCGTTACGGGCACACCCACATTAAACATTGTTGTAGGCAAAGATGAATACAGGTTTGGGGATCTCATCCAAATAACCGTAGTTGTACTGGAAAACGGGAAACCCGTTCAAGGCGTGGCTGTAGGCATCGAGGTTAAGGATCCCTATGGTATACCCGTTTTCGTCGAGCAGGGGGAAAGCGATGAAAATGGAAGGTATAGTATAGCCATTAGGGTTTCAATGGACTGGAAGCCTGGAGTATATACGATCCATGTGGCCGCCAACGGCTCCTACGCCACCCGTGTCTTTAAGATACTTGGCATGGAGGCCCTCGGTGTAGTCGTCCACGTCAAGGTCTTCGACTGGAACGGTTTACCCCTTCAAGGAAGCCAAGTACTATTCAACAACACGGTGTTGACCTTAAAGGAGGGGGATGGAAGCATACTGCTGGAGCCTGGAATATACAACGTAACGGTTCTATGGGGCGGCCGTAGGGTTTATACGGGCTTCCACGAGCTAAAGGAAGCCGTCGAGCTGGAGCTTAAGTGTAGGGTTTACAGGTTTACTGTAAAGGTGCTGGATTTCCTCGGTAGACCGGTATCGGGGGTAAAGGTGTTTTTAAAGTCCGGTAACCTAGTGTTCCAGAGAACCACTAGCAGGGAGGGGCTAGCGGTCTTCAACCAGGTTCCAGCGGGAGAATACGTTTTAACGGTATGGGATATGGAGAGACACGTGAAGGTCGACGAGAACATGGAAGTTACCTTGATGCAGCCTATACCATTAGGGGTAGCCGTCGGGGGGATATTGGTAGCCGTGGTGGCGGTATCGTTTATTGCGTTTCTACTTCTTCGGAGAAGGGGAAGGGTCGGCTAGACGGGTATCTGGAAGCCTCCTGCAAACTGTGTGAAAAGAACCTCCATAAGCTTGTATGCGCCTATCCACGCCAATCCGCTTTCGATCAACAGTATTCCAAGGTATGCCAGCAACATGCCCCTGTATCCTCCCCTAATAATGGTTATCGACACAGAGTTTATGATTACGGTGAAAACCACCACAAAGATTATCTCGTATTTAATCAACTCTAACGGTATTCGCCCTAGGGCGAAGAAGGGCAGTGAGGTTACAAGTTGCGAGAAGAAGGCTGAAAGGGTCATCAATATTATTAAGAGAGCTACTATGATTGGTTGAAGCACGAGTACAACCACCTCAAAGGTCCTTGAAACAACCCTCCTCCTGTTCCTCAACTCAAGTAACCTTATTACAAGGTTCCCTAGAACCTTTCCAACCTTCAGGGGCTGGCTTCCAGCCCTAAAGGATTCGACGAAAATCCTGTTAAAGACGTAGATCTGGTGGGATGCTGCCTCAGATGCAAGCAGTTGCATGGTCTTCTCCAAGTCTACACCCAGTTTCAGTCTAGCTAGAGCCCTTTTAACCAGCCTTTTCAGGGGACCGAGCTCCATGTAAAGCAGGTATGAGAGAGCTGACGTGAAGCTGGAGGTTGAGGAAAGGTTCTCCCCTAGGGTTTTAAGGAAAGTTGGATAATATTTATCCAGTTCATTAACCCACGACTCGAAACGGTATGCCATAAAACCGGGGATTAACGCCAGCCCCCCAGCGAAGAGAAGGGAGTAGGGGATGGCGTCGAAGCCCCCGAGCAAGAGTAGGAGTAGGGGTAGGGGAAGCGAGGCAACCATCATTAGGACAGCTAGCTTGAAAAGCCTGTAGTATCTCGGCGGGTTTTCACCCGTATACACGGTCTTCTCTGAAGGTATCAAGACCTTTAAGCCGAACACTATCACAGCCATTGATGTAAACGCAGCTAAACTGGATAACAGGGGCATGTAGGGGTTTTCCACGAAAATGGTCATGAGAGATGAAACCATTAAAGCCAGGCTCGTTACACTTAGAATAGAGCTGTAGACTCCACCGATAACCTTTATCGACTCTATTACACGGGAATATTCTCCGGAATACTCCTCCAGAAGGGTGTTCGCCTCCAATTCAAGGTATTCCCCAGGCTTCTTCGAGAAAACGGCATCCGACACCCGTACCAAGACATCCTTTATCGGGGGCTTAAGGGAGGAGGCTATAAGGTTGGCGGCCTTAGCGAAACCATAGCCGAAGCGGGTGGCTACATCAAGTATGCTTTGAAAGATTCTACTATACCGTTCATACTCCCTGTTGCTTGCCACGGCTTTGAACAGCTTCTTCGTCTCAACGTTTCCTATAGAGAGGCAATACATGTGGGTTACCAGGATCACGAGCTGGAGATCAAGTTTACCGGGAGCCTTCCTCCTCCTCAGATAGAGTAATGCTATGAGGGGTGTAGCGGTTAGGAATAGTCCGAGGGATAGGAAGTGTATTCCCCCTATAGTAAAAGAAAAAAAGGCTATGGTGAGGCCAAGTAACATGCTTAAGATAAGGAGGATCTTTAGAGCTGATTGGGGTTTGATCTTCACTCGCTCCAAGGCTTATCCCCCCTGAGTATACGTCTATATACTGCATCGACCCCTCGGCGGTTCACCTCCGCTACAGTTCTAAAGACATCTGTATAGGATGCATGTTTCTCCGCCAGGTACTGGAGGATGACCGCCCTTTTTTCCATCTCCTCGTATAATTCGGGTAGTCTCTCCTTCCCCCAGCCCCTAGCCTGTAGAACCTTGTATTCAAGGAGGAAGCTTAAGCCCGTGAAGTCGAGCCTGTCCCTATCGAAGTCGTAGATAAAGGAGGAGAGGTAGTTTAACCTCCCTTCCTCGGCATCGAAACCAAGGATCTCGTTTATGGAGGTGATTCTTCTAATGAACCTTCTACCCCTCTCTATCCTAGCCTGGAAAATAACCAGGTTAAGGCTGTCTATATGGGTTTTAGGGACGTTTATAGGGTAGGATGTAAGCCTCTGGAAAAGCTGTCCCATGTTACCTGCATGCATGGTGGATAAAACCGGGTGCCCGGTTTCTATGGCCTGGAAGGCTATCCTCCCCTCCTCGCCTCGAATCTCCCCTATAATAATGTAGTCGGGCCTCTGTCTAAGGGCCGCCTTAACTAAATCGAACATGGTTACGGTGGCTCCTGTATGTAGTCTCGTCACCTCTCTAACCCAGTTTTTGTGGAAAATGTTTACTTCGGGAGTCTCCTCTATGCTGACTATCTTCGCGTCGGGTCTAATGAAGGCAACTATGGCGTTAAGGGTGGTGGTTTTACCTGAAGCGGTTTCTCCACAGACGAACGCGGAGATGCCGGTTTCCAAGAGCATCCAGAGGTATGCTGCAGCTTTAGGGGAGACTGTATTCCATCTTATTAGGTGGGCTATGGAGATAGGGTATTTACTGAACTTCCTTATAGTGAAGTTGCTTCCCTTCAGGCTTATGTCTTTACCGAAGACAACGTTCAACCTGGAGCCATCGGCCAAATGTATATCTATGATAGGGTTGTCGTGTGAAAGAACCTTGCCATGTCTTTCGGCTATTCTACGTAGAAAAGCGTCTAGAAGCTCCTCGTCCACCTCAATGCTGGTTTCCAGTGGTCCAAATATCTTGTGGAACACGAAGATCTTGCCTGCCCCCGGTACACCTATATCTTCGAGCCAGTCGTCCTGTAGTAGGCTTTGGAGGAAACCGTATCCAAGCCTGTCTCTGAGGAAATGGTAGAGTAGCCACCTTTCCTCCTCTCGTGGAAACCTCAGCTTAAGTCTTCTAATCGCCTTGTTGAAAAGCCTTATCAGAACCTCTTCCTCGTCAACACCGTTGGACAATGTTTTCTCGTCTATGAGGCTAGCCACCGAGAGCTCGATCTTCTCCAGTATACTGGGGTTTAGGCGTGGAGGCTCTATGACAATGTATTGTCCGATATCACTTCCAGATACAACGTGTATGAAGACGCCTTTCCCCACAGGGTAGATTACATCTATATCTCCCTCCTCGCTCATCTCGTACTCTAAGTTAACCCTATATCTCGGTCGCCTACCCAGGGATTCCACGTAGTCTCTTAAATAAGGGTAGATGACCATAGCTTCATCCAGGTTTCCCGGAATAGGGAAATCCCCTAGATCGATGTACTCCTCCTTCACCTCCCTTCCCAACAGTCTTTCAATATAAGTGTACAGTTCCCTAAGGAACCCTAGCCTACTGTAAATCACTTCCCTAAGTGAAGATAGGTTGAAGGACCGCTTCTTTAACCGCGTCTTCAAATCTTGACACCACCGAGCGGTAGAACCCTTAACCCCATCTGTGGATCCACTTCAAGAAAGATAGAGTCCTTCCTCTCACCACCGCTTCCCCAGAGTTTAATTACCTTAAGTAACTTGACTTGTTTGCCTAGGAAACTTGTGTTCTTCAGCTGGAAGTAGACGTCGCTAACTGCCCTAAGCTTCGTCATCAGCTTCTGGGGCAGGAAGTCGGGGTGGAATGTCAATAAAATCGTTTTTCCATCCGAGACGAGGTTCTTTAATCTAGTTAGGAAGGTTAATAAGTCGTGTTCCTCGACGTCTAGGGTTAATGCACTTAAGCTATCTATTACAGCGAGATCAAACCTATTTTTATGTAGTTCAAGGTAGTTTCCAGCCACCCTCAGGAAAAGCAGGGATAAGGTTTTGCTCCATTTTCCGCCCTCGACGTGCAGAGGGTATATTCGTAGACGGCCTACAATGAAATAGTCTTCCGTCTTTAAGCCTATGGAATGCATCATGGAAATATACTCCCTGACGGTGGCCTCGCTGGATATCACGATAACCTTGAAGCCCTTATCCAGGAAAGCATGCACAGTATACTGCGATAAAACTGTTTTACCTGAACCATGTTCTCCCTCGACGGAAATTAGGCTCGGGTGGGGTATCCCCCCGCCTATCCCCCTGTCTAGCTCTGGTACGCCTAGAGGTATTATCCTCATCCCGCCCTCACCC
>QMRH01000078.1 GCA_003650675.1 Thermoprotei archaeon
ACCTACGCGACCATAGGGATAGAAAATGAAGTACTTAGTAGACTCCTATGCCTGGATAGAATATTTTATGGGGACGAAAGCCGGAGAGAAGGTGAAACCTATAATCGAGTGTTTAGAGGAGAAGATAACTCCTACGATATGCCTAGCCGAAGTTTACGCGAAAACACTTAAGGTAGAAGGAGAGGAACAAGCTGAAAAACAGAGACAGTTCATAAAGGAAAGTAGCGCGGTTATTCCTCTAGACGAAGCTATCGCGGTTGAAGCCGCCAAAATAGACGTCGAAATGAAAAGAGAAGGTTAGAAGAAAACCTCTGGACACCGTTTCCTAAACATGTAGACTTGAAATGCTTGCCAAAAACTCTTACGTAAACTGCTAGAAATGATGAAGTACAATTAAACGACTTGATCACAGTAAAAATATAAAAGAAGTATTTTTTATAGTGTTGTGTTTATCTTAGTTTGATTTCTTAGCCTTTTTTGGCCGACTCTTTAACCGCGCATGTAACTTCGGCAGACCTATATCCATCCATTGCTGTAATGTATGGCTCTTCGTCTTCGAGGATACAGTAAATAAAGTCTTCAAATCGTCCTCCTTGATGATGTTTTACCTTATGAGGTGCTTTAGCTGAAATCCATAGGCGTCTTCTCTTCTCTATAGATTTAGTTGTGCCGTAAGGCTGCTCCCTTTCTGCTTCCCAAACGATCCTAGAGACCACTCCTTCAGCTTGCAGTTTCTCTTGGACTTCTTTTAAAGTGTCCAGCGTAGCATCACCGGAGAAAAATATCTCTCCACCTCCTTGGGCATATGTAGTAAGTGTGGTTTCTGAGTGGCAATACTGAAATGTTTCTTCACTACAGACGACGGTTAAGAAGTGTTCACTCAATAGAGGTTTTGTTCTTGCTAGGATCTAACCTGATTCAAGATATGTTTGAAAGTCGTCTTCAAATATCACTAATGCTTGATATACATCAGGTGTAAATTTCAAGACTTTTGACACAGATCTAGCATAAACGGATTTAGCTTCCTTGCCTGAGATCATTCTTATAAGATCGGCTGAATAGCACATCAAAAAGTCTACAGAAGTTGAATGACAGGCCCAAGATTTATTAGGCTTCCCCACATCGATAAGGGTACATCTATTCGGTCACTAATCGTGTGAGAAGAGTAGATAGGTTCGCCCACATAACCTTCAGAAATGACGAGCTTTGTAGCCACGTAAAAATCCATCTTGTTCCAAATTGCACGGTGACTTTTGCCCCTTTCTTTTGGGCTTTTTCGATAGCTTTCATCATTTCTTTTGCGTCGTCGATATTTGTCGCCAGAGGCTTCTCTATTCATAAATGTTTCCCGGCCTCGGCAGCGGCTATAACTGGTTCGCGATGAAGATAGTCTGGTGCGGTCATAAAAACTGTATCTATGTCTTCATTTTTCAACATCTCTCTAAAATCTGTATACGCTTCCTCCGACTTCTTTTGCAAGTTTTTCTGCCTTTTCTTTAACTACATCACATATTCCTAGAACTTTTAATTTGGGATGTTCCTTGGATTTTCTTGCCCATCTTACGTGCGCGTGTCCATAAAAACCTTCTTCCGTCTGAAGATGATAATATGCTATCTATATTTAAACTTTTAAGGATATTACACAGCGTCGAGTATTTGAATGAAAATATTTTTATAGGCTTTCAAATAACTCAAATTTTTCTGTTTGACCTTACTGTCGATCATTCCTTAAATTTGTTATCGTTATTTTTATTCGGTTAGAATCCAACAAGTAAATAGATCGGATTAAAAAATAAATCTTCTTCTGGAGGATAAAATTTATAAATCTAAGGCGGTTATGTGTATAACTAGGGTATGTTTATGTCTGAAAAATCTGTGAGTCGTAGGAAGTATATCGCTGTTGCTGGTGCAGCAGCTGCTGCAGCTGTGATCGGTGGAGCAGCTTATTATTTGAGTATTCCAAAAGTGCCAGCGCCTACCCCGACACCTAAACCTACACCCACTCCTAAACCGACTGCTACACCTAAACCAACCGCAACGCCTACACCCACAGCTACACCAAAACCTACAGCTACGCCTAAGCCAACGGCAACCCCTACGGCTTATCCACTAACGCCTAATCCATCTAAGAAATGGCCTTCCCTTACGCTAATGGGTTGGGAGTATAGATCCGATGTTCAGAAAGATAATGCTAGAATCTTCACGGAGTATACGGGAATACCGGCAAGCTTCGAGGCTTGTGCGGAGCCTTATGAGGACACTATGTCTACAAAGTTTATAGGTGAAGAACCTGTCGATCTATGTTATTTCCGAGCAAGGGTTCTAGCATCTTGGGCAGAGGCAGGTTGGTTAGTGCCTATCGATGATCTACCAACGATAGACATCATTAGGGAAGAGTATTATCCATACGTTATAGAACAGCTTTCTTATAAAGAGCACTTATACGGACTGGCATATTATACAGATGTCTACTGTTTTGCATATAACAGTGACGTCTTTGACGAGGCTGGAATAACTAAACCTCCGGAAACGTGGGATGATGTTAGGGAGTATGCTAGAGACATAAAAAAGAATGTGCCGGATGTCCAATATCCTGTAGGCCTTTCTATTTCAACATTTATGGATCAAGTTGTAGACACATGGTTCAGGTTAATGGTGTCTGAGGGCGTAATTCCATTTTCTGAGCCGCCAGAGTTTGACCCTGTCTTCGCCGAGTCCGATGAGGCGGTATGGGCTTTAAACTACTTGAAAGAGTTATATGATGAAGGGCTACTCTTCCCGCTACTCACAGGATCTCCGAAGGGAACTCCAATAGTGGATCGAGTATACGCAATGAACGTTACTACAAGATACACCTTCTACCAATATAATATAGTGGCGGCTGGAGGCAGGAAAGTAATAAAGGCAAGTCTAGTTCCTGGGAAGACTCATACAACGATTTCTTACTCAAGGGGGATCGGTAGGACTAAGATGAACAAAGCGAGGAGCGAGACCAATCCAGACGTTGAGGATGCAATGTGGCAAATGCTGGATTTCTGGGGAGGGAAATATTATGTATATGACGCTGATGAAGATGGTGTCCCTGAACACGTGTATTGGGTAGCTAGAAGATGGATGTTAGAAGCAGGACTGTACTTTGCTCCAAAGGTGTTATGGAACGATAAGAAGGTCGTTGAGACAATCGAGAAATATGGTTGGCCAGACATTTTCGCTGAGGTACCTAAGTATGCTATTGGCGACGATAGATGGAAGAAGGCAGTGTGGTTCCATGAATGGTGTCTCGGCGCTACGCCTGTTTTACAGGACGCTATCTTAGGAAAGAGGGATGTAAAGGAGGCTATCAAGGGATTAGCTGAAGACTGGGAAGCAAAGAGAGCTGAGTGGAAGTAAAAAGGGGAGACTTATGCCAAGGAAGAGGGAGAACGCTTTAATTAAGAGTGAGAGAAGGTTTGGGCTGGCATTAGTAACACCATCTTTCTTTCTCGTTTTTTCGATAATAATTTTTCCAATACTATTTTCACTGTATATATCCTTTCATAGTTGGAACTGGAAGAGGCCACAAACCATAGGCAGGTTCATCGGCTTAACGAACTACATTAATGCTATAACCAATAAATTTTTCGTCGATTCTCTAAGAACAACCTTCATATTCGCATTCTCAACTGTTTTCTTAACTTTTATAATGGCAATGGCGATAGCGTTAGTGTTAAACACAGATTTTAGAGGTAGAGGAGTAGTGAGGAGTATTCTGTTAATACCTTGGGCTATCCCCGCGGTATCAAATGCCGTTCTTTGGCAATGGGCATTTGATGCTGATTACGGATGGATCAATGGAATCCTGCGCAGCCTTCATCTAATAAGTGAACCTATACAATGGCTTTCCAGAGGAGATTTAGCCTTAGGATGTGTGATTTTCGCTTCTGTTTGGAAAGGTGTACCGTTCACTGCTATAGTACTGCTTGCGGCTCTTCAGACAGTACCTAAAGCATTAACTGAAGCCGCAAGAATAGATGGAGCTGGACGATGGGGTGTATTTAAAAACGTGACTTTACCTTGGATAAGTACGAGTATATTAGTTGTGAATATACTTAATACAGTCTGGACCTTCCAATCTTTCGCTTTAATCTACAATTTGACGCAAGGAGGCCCTGGAACTGCAACTCAAGTTCTGCCATACTTCATTTGGATAGAAGCTTTCAGGTGGATGGATGCCGGTCTTGGGTCGGCGACGGCTTTCGTACTAATGGCTATAATATTTGTATTAACAGCTGTGTACTTCAAGTTATTCTATAGAGGAGGGGGTGAATATAGATGAAGAAATCAGTAATTTCTAAAATACTTGTTTACTTATGCGTTATAGTGATAGTACTATACGTCTTGCTTCCCTTCATCTTTCTAGTTATAACTTCTCTAAAGCAAGAACGCGATGTGATAGTGCGTTCATTTACGTTCTTTCCACCACATGGTTTCGATACTTTAAACTGGCGTTATTTGTTCCTTGGGGGAAGTTTACCACCTGAATGGGGTTATCAATGGAGTACTCCGGGAGTACATATCGCTGTATGGAATACGATCATAAATAGCTTGATTGTGGCTGTTTCATGTGTGATATTGAATCTGGTAATCTCAGGTTTGGGCGGCTATGCTTTAGCGAGAATAAAGTATATCCCAGGGAGGAACTCTGCTTTCATGTTCCTTCTAGCCACCAAGATGTTACCTACAGCTGCCATTATTATTCCTTTATATCTCTTATTGAAGCAGATAGGAATAATAAACACACTACTAGCTTTGATCATACCTTACGTGGCGGTTCAAACACCGATAAGTATATGGATTCTCCGAGGATTCTTCGAGAGTTTACCACCTGAACTAGAGGAAGCCGCATGGATAGACGGAGCAAGCCGGATGCAAACATTGTTGAGGATTATGTTACCCATAATCGTACCTGGACTCGGAGCCGTAGCGGTCTACTCGTTTCTAGGTGCATGGGGAGAGTTCTTCTTTGCGGTGACATTTACCAGTTATCCAAATACGACTTTCCCGGTGACTATCTCCCAGTTCGCGCTTGAAGATAACATGGTCTACAGCGTATTATGCACTGTAGGGACGTTCTCCGTGATTCCTTCGATAATAATAGCGATTCTCTTCCAGAAACTACTAATTCAAGGGCTAACAGCTGGTGCCGTGAAGAGATAAAAACGCTGGGTACATTAAAGTGCTAAAGCAAAACCCTTAACAGATGGGAACTATTTTCTTTCTTATATTAAAACTCAAAACAATTTTACGGGTATAAATAAAAAATAATATAGGGGAATTATTTCTTTGTTCTATAGGCTATAGCGTCTATCTCTATCATGACGTTCTCTTCCGGTCTTGGGAGCTTCGAGACCTCCACACAAGTTCTGGCCGGAGGAACCTTGAAGTAGGAGCTGTACACCTCGTTCATCTCGTAGTAGCAGTTCATATCCGTAAGATACACCGTACATTTCAGGACGTTATCTAGACTGCTTCCCGCCTCCTCT
>QMRH01000079.1 GCA_003650675.1 Thermoprotei archaeon
CCACTTCACCAAATACTCTATCATAGGGCATACAGGTTCCGGTTGAGAGAATATCACACAGAGTGAAGGTTCAGTCCATCCGGCATGTGGTATAACTGGTATTCCCTCAGCCGAGGCTAGAGCGCAGATCTTCATCATTTCAGTTATTCCACCAGCCCAAGTAACGTCGGTCTGAAGTATGTCGACAGCATGTCTCTTCAAGAGTTCTTTGACTCCCCAACGCGTATACTCATGCTCACCTCCAGCTATAGGTATCTCCAGCTCTCTCGTTAGTCTAGCGTACCCGTCGATGTCATCCGGCATAAGAGGCTCCTCGATCCATGCAGGTTCGTACCTCTCCAACAACCTAGCCATTTTAAGAGTATAGTTAACCGTCCAGCTCATCCAGCAATCTAACATCAAATCGACGTCGTAGCCGACGGTATCTCTCACAGTCTTAACGAGTTCAAGGTTCTTTTCCATCCCCTTCAACCCATGTGATGGACCGTAACGGAAGAACCACTTCATCGCCTTGTATCCTTCATCGACGTACATTCTACAGGCATCGGCGACCTTTTTCGGTTCCAACGAATGGCCTAAAGTGCTTGCGTAGGCCGGTATCTTCTCTCTGGTAGGTCCGCCAAGAAGCTTCACGACCGGTTGGCCTAAGGCTTTACCCTTCAAGTCCCATAACGCTATATCTACAGCGCTGATAGCAAACATGGTTTCGCCTTTCCTGCCGTGAACCTGCGAGCGGTACATTATGTCCCATAGCTTCTCTGTACAGAAGGGGTCTTCACCTATCAAATGCTGCTTCAACCTACTTTCCACGATTTGAAGAACGTGGTCTTCGATCGGGCCATAAATCCCAATTGTCCCGTCGTCTGCAATGATCTCAAGAAATTTCTGAGTGAGTATTCTAGGAGCTGGATAGTCTGGTCCCTGAACCCTATACTTTGGATATATATCCACGGGACGGACAAGTCTCTCCTCCCAAAAAGTTTCAGGATCGAACGGTGGAGGCCCGCTTAACTTAATAAACTGCACTTCTACTATTTTCATCCCCACTTCTCTCCCTCTCCTATTGTTAATTGCTACATAAAAAAAATTTATTAGTAAAAACTGTTTATTACTTCATTCGGTGATGGTCTATTTCCGAACAACCTGTTAGTCGTAGGAAGTATATCGCTGTTGCTGGTGCTGCCGCTGCCGCCGCCGTTATCGGTGGAGCCGCATACTATCTGACTAGGTCTGCACCACCCACTCCAACACCCACGCCCGCACCTACACCCAAACCTACAGCTACACCTAAACCTACTCCTAAACCTACGGCTACACCAACTGGGAAGCCTAAATTAAGAATATGGTTGACAGAAAGGTATTGTGAACCGCAGAACAATTGGATAGCAGCTAAAATCGTGGAGTGGGCAGGGAAAAACAATGTAGACGTTGAAGTCTCTTGGCTTACATGGGCGGAGATAACCCCGAAATTAGCTACGGCAATGGAGGCTGGAACGCTGCCCGATGTATTCTATGGCGGCGTGTCACCTGTATTGATGGATCCGACTAATATATATACGCTACCTGTGGATGACATTCTTAACGAGTTAGGCTGGGACAACATCTTTGAACGCCATACGCTTCAAGTTAAAATAAAGGGGAAATACTACGCTGTACCATTTGGAAACATGATAAACGTAACACATTTAATAAAATCGCTCTTCGAGAAAGGTAAGAAAGCCGCTAATATAACAGACTTCCCTGATTCTGGCGGCCCTCTTCCAGAGACATGGGATGACTACGTATTACTCGCTGAAGCAATGAAGAAATGGGATCCAAATCATCACGCTTTTGGGTTAACGCTAGGTGAAGGTGCAACCGATGGAAGCGAGACTTGGTGTATGACTTGGTTCCCCTATGGCGGAGAATTTATGACCGAACCATCTGTTTCAGGAATAAAATTTAGGTCTAAGGAGAGTGTAGAAAACATGTACCGCATTAAAGAATGGTATGATAAAGGATACATCTCACCAGACGCGATTACAGAAAGCGGATACTGGAATAATGAACAATACTTAACTAGAGCGTCGGTTATGATCGTGGAGGGACCTACACCTTTCTATAAAGCCACTACAACTGATCCTAGCCTAGTCGCTGATACGATGTTGCTACCTCCACCATCAGGTCCTAAAGGATTAATAGGTTTGGGAGGAACCTACAGTTGGCACATAATAAAAACAACAGAACATCAAGACCTATGTAAGGATTTAATACTTTACTTCTACAAGGACAAGAAAGCTTACACCAGCTACGTTGTGGACGGTGCTTGTTGCCATATACCATTATTAAAAGACGTCGCTGAGGAAGCTGCAAAGCAGTTCATGCCAGAAATAATTGGTCCATACATGGAGGCACTTGAGAAATGTACTGTAGCTACTCAAACATGGCCCTATAATCTGCCATCAAGAGTGCAGGGTGAAATCTACTCAGACTTTACATATGCTCATATGATGATGCATGTGCTAGTAGACGGTTGGGAACCCGAGAAAGCTGTGGATTGGGCCGCTGATCACATAGAAGAAATTGCTAAAAGAGTATATGGGAGCTGAGCTTTGAATCTTTCGACAAGATATGCGTTATTAGGCTACGCTTTTCTAATACCCCTTTTTTTAATTTTAGGTTTCGTCCTTTTTTACCCTATAGGTCGTGCTATTTGGTTAAGCTTCTACAGGAAGATCGTAGGTAGCCCAGCAGAATTTATTGGGTTGGGAAATTATATCGAAATTTTGACTAAAGAATATTTCTATATATGCCTTAAAAATACTGTGGTTTATACTTTCTCAGCGGTGACGCTAAAAGCGTTAATCGGGTTGATCGTGGCTTTAGCGTTAAATAGGGAGTCGAGATACAGAGGAATCTTAAGAACGATAGCTTTAATACCTTGGACGATACCTACTTTCGTCATTGCTCTTCTTTATTACTGGTTGTTTCACACAAAGTTGGGAGCAATTAATATAATATTAGAAAGTCTTGGAATGCAACCTGTTAGGTGGTTAACATCACCTGAGTGGGCTATGCCATCTGTGATTTGGGTAAACTTCTGGAGAGGTATGCCTTTTTTTGCTGTAACATTTTTAGCAGGACTCCAAGCAATTAAGTTAGAATTATATGAAGCTGCTGAAATAGATGGTGCAGGATATTTACAAAAATTAAGACATATAACTTTACCTGGCTTAAAATATGTAATTCTAACTATGGTTTTGCTATCCACGATCTGGACATTTGGAGACTTTGCGTTAATTTGGATATTAACTGCTGGAGGACCAGGGATGGCTACGACTACGCTTCCTATCTACATCTATAACTCAGCGTTTTCACGCTTAGACATCGGTTACGCTAGCGCCTTAAGTATAGTAACAGCTCCAATTTTCATTCTGTTAATGGTGATGACTATAAGAATTATTTTGCGAGGTGAATAAGATTGGGGTTAAGGTCTAAGTCAAAGAAATTAATCGGTGATATCGTATACTATACAGTAGCATTAATCATAGTATCTCTTGTCATATTACCTTTGTACTTTATGTTTATGCAAGCTTTCACTCCTGAAACTCAAATCTATCATAGAAATCTAATTCCAGAAAGTTTTACATTAAGTAATTTTGTAGAACTTTTTAGACAAATCTCAAAAGCTGGCAGTGTAGCAGGAACTAGCTTCTTTCTATATGTAAGGAACAGTTTATTTATATCTTCTTTAACGACGATAATTAACTTATGTGTTAGCACTCTAGCCGCTTACAGTTTAGCTAGATTAAGATATAGAGGGAAATATCTCTGTTCAACTATTGTACTATTTACATATCTCTTCCCGGCGGTTGTGTTGATGGTTCCAATCTATATAATACTTGCGAGCTTTAGTTTGACAAATACTCTTGAAGGAGTCGTGATAGCTTTATCCGCTACTTCTCTACCATTCACTACATGGCTACTGAATGGTTACTTCAGAACACTCCCCCTAGATATAGAAGAATCTGCTCTTATAGATGGATGTTCTCAGCTTGGAATATTAGTTAGAATAGTTTTACCCATATCCTTACCCGGATTAGTAGTAGCCGCCATATTTAGTTTCACGCAGGCTTGGAACAACTTTCTTTTCGCTTATATATTAATAGATAGGCCTCCACTTTTACCGCTATCTGTGGCCTCGATGAGGCTTATAAAATTCGAATATGTAGAATGGAGTAAATTGATGGCTGCAGGAATAGTTGCTGCTATAGTACCTGTTATTCTTTACATGTCTATTCAACGATATGTAGTTAAAGGCTTAACTGCTGGTGCTGTGAAAGGATAATTCAAATTCGTTTTCTGAGTTTTATCTCTTTAGTTTGATAACAAAAACCCCTTCTATTCTCTCTTCTCTTTTTTCATAAATTATCAATTCAACTAGAGTACTCTCTTTTGGAATTTTGAATAAAGCTAATCTTGTTATAGTTTCGTTCGGTTTTATATAATTTGGCTTAACAAAGTAATCGGTTGTGTAAAGTTTTCCGTCATCTGTTTTTATTTTCATTAAAGGATATAAAATTTCGTCGTCATGATGTGCACGTTTCCCTAAATTTTCAAATTCTATAAAGATTATAACTAATTTACTTTCACTTCCCGCCTTTATCTGTCTAACTGTAGTGTCTGCACTCCAATCTTTTTGAATTAAATTTTTATTCGTTAAGAAAGAGGCATTAGAATAATCGTAGGATATAGACTTTGCGATTGAAAAATTTACGAACTTGATTAAGATATCATCCTTTTCTAATATAAATGGAAGTTTAAAGTTTTTAGGTTTGTTTTTAGGTACTAGCTGATAATAAACACCACACGTGAGGATTACAAGTAAAGCTAATAAAAACAGAACTTTTTTTAAGGAAACACTTTCAACGTTTTTTAAGTAAATCATCATTATAAAACAATTATTTTCTAACTCTTTTATTTCCTTTTTTATAGTGACAAAAAGCTTCTCATTTGTCTAAAGAAAGATATGCTTAACGTCTCTATTATGTTAGCATGTCTCTTGGTATAATCGCTGGAAGGTAAACGCTTAAAAGTTAATTTGTCCTTTATTTTGTTTGTTGGAGGTGGAAAAAGCTGATCGTTGGTTGGGAATGGATAGTGATTCTAATAATCGCCATAGTGATCATCCTATGGGGTCCGCAGAAGATACCGGAGCTTGCTAGAGCTTTAGGTAGAGCTAAGGGAGAGTTTGACAGAGCTCAAAAGGAGTTCGAGGAAGCCGCTAAGCTAGAGCTCGAGAGGCCTTTAGAGTCAGGCGACGACGTACTAATAGAGACTGCGAAGAAGTTGGGCATAAAGACTGAGGGTAAGACCAAGGAGCAGATAGCTCAAGAGATAGTCGAAAGAGCTAAAAAGTCTGCTTAGGCGCCGGTCAGTATGCC
>QMRH01000080.1 GCA_003650675.1 Thermoprotei archaeon
CATTAAGACCAGGGTTCCCAGAATCTATAGGATCGACTGGACGGATCTCAGGGCTAGGATATCGTATCATAGGGACGTGGAGGATGAGCTACGCAGGGTTATAGAAGAGCTCGGCGGCAGAATAGAGAGGATTGTTGAAGCAAGGCCCCCACTAAGAATCATTTACGCCGACTTCTCGGCTGCTACAGCACCACCAATACCCCTGCCGCCGGAGCTTGAGAGATGGGTGTTATGGAGCAAGTTCTCGGCAATACTCACGGCTGCAGGGCTCAGGCCCGAGGACTATAGGAGTGATTTCGAGGAGATCCTAGTAAGGTATGAGGGAAGGCCTTTCGAGGAAAAGCAGAGGGCTGTAGAAGAGCTTGCCAGGGCAATAGTCGAGGCATTTAAGCCGGCTCCACCACCGGCCCCGCCCGCAATCATACCCAGGGAGGTTGTTGAGAGGCTCGATAGGATTGAGAGGAGGCTGCGGGACCTCGAGAGGGCGGTAGCATGGAGGCCTAGGAGTGCCGAGGACATAAGGATGGCTATGGAGGCTCTGCTCGCTGTAGAGCCCAGGCTGGTGCTGAGAGTTGATGAAGAGGGGCACCCGTTCATAGGCCCTGACGACGCTACACTCCAGGTTCTAGCAGCTATTCTGGATAGAGACGCTGTCGCATGGTTCCTAGAATGCCCCGTATGCAGGGCTAGGAAGCCGGGGGGCTATCTTAAGCCGGATGAGTTTGTAGAACACTTGATCAGAGTCGAGAAAACCGTGCCCCCAATGTTCGTCGAGTGGCTCAGGCGCTTCGGCAGAATGATGCGTGAGGCTGAAGAAAGAGGTACACTACCATGAAGCTCAGGCTCCCGGACAAGAGGACTAGGATACAGCTTGTACTGAGAACCAGGCCCAAGCTAAGAATCTTTGTTAGAAAAGAACCAGTTACAGCTAGGAGGCCTACTGCAGCCCAAGCACAATGCAGGCTAAGGTTCGGGGAGCTCTCTAAGGCTGCTAGAAACTATTCTCACGAAGAAGTGGCTAGGATGGTTGGCGGGGAAGTGGTTGTGGTGAACGGTAAGAAGGCTATAAGAATGCCTGACGGCAGGATCCTTCTAAAACACCAGGCTTTCATAAAAGCAATGATGACTGGCTGGAAGTCCCCGGACACAAGGATACATCTACCCAAGTGGATGCAGGAGCTTAGCAGAGTATACTTCAGGATACCGGGCTACACTATAAAGAAATATAAGATGGTGGAAAAAGAAGTATATAAACGGTGATAGTATATGATAACAGCCTTAAACAAAGTAGTCTACACCGTAACCGCAGGTAGCCCCAAGTTAAGCGACCTTAGAGCAGCCGGTATACAAGTATACATGAAGACGCCCAAGATGTTCTGGGTAACAAAGCCAGTAATCATAAGAAACGTCCCCATAACAGCTGTTAGACCAACCCCAAGGCTCGCTGAATGGAGATACATATTCGCTGAAACCGCTAAGGAGTGGAAAGGAGCTAAGGGTGTTGGAACTCTGAAACAAGACAGCAGGAGCAAAAAACACAAGGCTGGTGACACTGTATTAAAGGTTCATGAGATAGCGCAAGAGAAGCTCAAGGCGGCTGCTAAAAAGTTAACCAAGCCTAGAGCAGCCACTTATGACGCAGAAGCCAAGGTATACAGAAGCTACATCAGGTACAGGATACATACACCTGAGGAACTCAAGAAGATTGCCGGCATCTAAAAACACTGAAGGGGGTGTACAATGGCTGAGAAGTTCTCCAGCAGCAATATAAAGACAATACTTGACATGTATAAAGCTAAGTTAGAAGCCGGTATTCTACCGCCAGATCCTCTTAGAATTATTGAATTCATGTTAAGAATACCTGTTGAAGTCGAGCATGTATTGCCGATACCACCTGTACTAGAGTACATTCACAGCAACTTCACCAGACCAATGATTGAAGCTGCTCCAAGGTTGCCGATGACCAGCGACTTCCATGAATTCGAGTGGATGAAGTGGCTTAGAGAGGAGTTCAGGATCTAGGGTGAGAGCCAATGGCTCCCCAGATACCACAGCTACCTACACCAGAGGAAGTTGTTGGCGCGCTAACAAGGATCCCGCCAAAGCTCAGCATATTCGTAAAACCATTCACTATCCCCGAGGAAATGGTTGAGTCAAGCATTAAGACAGCGACAGGAGTAGAGATCCCGCCGGGCCCGACAAAGATGCTTGTAAGCTTTATGGAGGCGTTTGAGGAGGCAGGAATACCCGGGCTCCCAGCGCCATCAGCCCAGACAACGCCCTCCTCACCCCCAGCCTCCTCCAAGCAACAGAAAACAGTCAAGGCGAAAGGAGGCAGGGTCGACGTAGAAGTCTTCTAAGCTCTTTTAAACCAGGTATTTTTTCTCCTCAACATTTTTTCGGAGAAAACACCTCGGCCTCCGGCTCCCATCTCTTCTCCACCTTGTCAAGCAGATAGTTTAGCGCCTCCTCGGAGTTCCTGAACCCCTTCGACACTATGAACACCCTCCACCTCCTCCACGTCTCCTCAGTACACCTTATGACTATTTTCTTCGTCTTCACGGCCGGTGCCCCTGGTTTACCTGGTGCCCAGAACCCATATTATACAATATTTCTAATAAAGTATACTTGGTGGGAGCATGGCCCTACCCCTTAGGTATGAAGAAGAGCTCAGGTTGGCCGAGGAAGCCCTATCCGAGCTCCCCGAGGAGCCCAGGAAGGCTATATCAGAGTTCGCCATAATGGCTACAGCAAGCATACCCGAGGACCAGAGGGACTTGATAAAGGCCAGGCTAGTCAACGCCGCTATAGCGGCCCTGCCCATCGCTCAGAGAGAGCTCGACATGGCTCTCGAGGACTTCATCAGGCCAACAAAGATGGTGAGCGGCAAATACACTATCGTTGACCTCAGGCCAGAGCTCTTCGGGCTAACAACATTCAGGTACAACTGGACAGCCACCGGCGAGCAGAGCTGTCCATGGAACACAACCGTCCCAGAGAAAGCAATACTCATTATAATTGGGTTCCAGAACCCGGAGCCAAGCCCCAAGACACGCTACGTGTATGGCAAGCTAGGCGTGGACGACCTGCCAATCTACTATGTGGGAGACCTAGAGGGCTTCAGGGTAAAGGTGCTGCCACAGTCATACATAGTCAAGCCCAGGACAACCATAGACCTCAGACAATACATTGAGGCAACCGGGTACGACGAGTTCAGACCATACGGTGCAGCAATCATACCAGCAGACCAGGCCGTCAGGCTAACACCCACCCTAAGCTAACGCCACTACCGGCAACCCACGAGGTGATTAAATGCCTCTCGTAACGGTTAAACACACTTTTATCCTCACCAGGGCGCGTGGAAGAAACATGCTATACGTGTGGGCTGATGCAGAAGTAGCTGACAGGGAATCAATCCATGCCAGAGACCTTGGCTTGAAAACAGTATATGATGTTGAAGTACACTCTATGAACCCGAACATAAACGCTGGCGGAACCGTTGTCAACCCCGGCTCATACGATAACTACGTCATAATATTTGGAAGCAATGTAAGCGGGTCGGCGGCAACGCCTGCCGGCAGCTTCTACGCACTAATCAAGGCTATCGGCATCTAAGCATCCCCAGCTAGGTGAGGGCAAGTGGCAGCAGAAGCAACAACTACCGTGGTATCAGTGCAGAGCCCCATAGTCAGGGACAGCCACGAGACATGGCCATCGCAGGGAGACGTCATAGAGGTCAGGAAGGTTACGAAGAAGGGAGTAGTGCCCAGGTACTATTTGCTGGTTGACGAGGAGCCTATCCAGCAGCTCAGGATAGAGTTCGAGGTAGCTGGCCCGCCGACAGAGGAGTTCAAGGACCATGAGGTAAGGGAGCTTGAGATAGAGACGAGCCCCGAGGAGGAAGTAATCTTCTACTACGCCAGGATAGGAGTCGTACGCGGAAACATACTTCTCTTGAACCCACAGCTACGTGAGAGATGGGGTTTGGACAAGTACAAGGACCCGAAGAGGGGTATACAGGAGGGCGTCCTAGCAGGCTTCATAGACCCTATTGTTAGCCCAGCATACGAGCCAAGCCCCTGGAGCGGGTTCTGGATCCTAGGCAACAATGTATGGCCCGTGCTCAGGGGATGGAACCCGCACCCATACCCGCTGAAGATAGCGTGCATCATATACCCATTGAAGTTCACGGCACTGGAGATCACTAGGGACAACTACCCGGAGCTCTACGAGAAGCTGGAGAGACGGCTAATAAAGACAAGGACACTATACGTACACGCGGTAAAGCCCGTGGAGTAAGGGGGTGGTGGCTAGATGCCCCGTGTAGAACACTTCCGTGAAGAAATATGGGACGAGCACACCAAGGAGTTCAGGCTCAGGAGCCTGCCAACCGTGCCGGACGTAGAGCTATCCATCATTAGGGACGATCTATCCGTGTCCGGAGGAGGTGCTGCAAAACTGGGGAGCATAATAGTACCCCCCGGCTCGGTGCTCAGGATAACGCTGCTAAGGTACTTTACCAGCGACGGCAGGGGAGCCCTATACGCCATAGTCCGGAACGGCGGCACAATAGACCACCTATACCTGCCGAGCCCGGGCGAGACACTCGTAGCAGAGAGCGTTGAGAAGCCGGTCTACGTCCTAGAGGGGACAATAGAATTCAGCATACTAGCAAAGTTCGGAGCAATAACCCCTGGAACAATCTATGGGTTAACCCTGCACGGATACTATTCTAGGCAAGGAGAGCTAAGTGAAATAACCTAGCTTTTCACCTCCCAAAAAGCTCCCTATAGCTCTTTTTAAACCTCTCCTCATCAGTTATCCTTATGTACAGGTATGCAACGTACGCTGTTATCGTTGCCTTGTTCACGTGCTCGCCAAACCACATCATAACTCTTTCCGGATAGCCTACAGTGACCTCGAGCTTCCGCCTAAACGGTACCATGTAGCTGGGGGAGTGCGCTACAATGTAGACGTCTGCGAGAGTATCGTACTTGAGCAATACTATTCCATACGGAAGCCACTTGTCCAGTCCAAGCAGGTTAAGCCCATACGGGTACAGCGGCATGTAGAACGTGTCGTCACAGTTCACGAGAAGGTATGCGAACCTGGCGTCGTCCCCCCCGGTGAAAGCAGCCACGGCTCCGAAGAAGAAGCCCTTCCCGCCCCTGGCGTCGACAAGCACCTTCTTCTCGCCGGGCCTCAGCACAATCCTCCTAACATCCCCCTCCCAGTC
>QMRH01000081.1 GCA_003650675.1 Thermoprotei archaeon
CTCCTGGTGAGCAAAAACGCCTCACAAGCCGCAGAGATGCCCGACAAAGGCTGAAAATCAGGCGGACCTCTGCCTGGTAAAATAGAAAATCATGAAAAATGAGCGTCCGGGGCCTCGGAATCCATCAAGAATTCCTGCGGAACCCTATGAGGCGGCGGAGGTTTGTCCGCTGCAAATGTCAGCTTGAGATGTTGGATGATCCTGTCCACCACTGCATAGTCTGTGAGGAAGGCAATAATACGTATTCCCCCCTGGCATCGGGGACAGGTCAAGGGATTAACCTCAAAGACTTTCCGGATCATCTCAGCCCAGCCCCGGCGTGGGACTCTCGGGTTCTCCTCCTCAACGATGATAAAGAGATGCTTATCGGGTTGGGACTTTCGCACCTTGCCCCTGTGGGCGTTGGCGTAGAGGCCGTAATACCTCACGGTGACCTGGCCCTTGTCTGGGATATGGGAAGTCACCCGGGCGATGAACTCCAGATAATCCATCCGCTCCGCCTCTTCCGGGTCTTCCCCATACCGGTAGCAGACTTCACCTTCCCGTTCATCAAGGGAGAGGCGTTGCAGGGACAAAAGAGGCCGGATCATGTATTTGCCGACTCTCTCAGCCTCTTCCCTGGTTTTGGCCCTGACTTTACTGTGGACCGAAAAACCCGAGTGTCTCCATCCTGCGATCTTGTCCACCAGGGCCTCTAAGATGAGTTCCTCCCTGAGGAGAAGAGCGAAAACCTCGCGGGAGAAGTAATCGGCCAGGAGGCTGTCTTGGAAGGAGGCCAGATGATGGAACCTCCCCTCAGAGTCTTCACCGCCCTCTGTCACCAGAAAATGGAGGTGGGCGTGGGGATTTATCTTGGCTCCGAAGGTCTGGACGGAGGCCACAACACCCGGTCGAAGCTCTGTGCCGATTGTTACCTGGAGGTATTTGAGGAGGGCTTGGACAGCTGCCTGACAAAGATCTCCCAGAAGCCGACGCTTGTACTTAAAGAAGATACGCAGCATTTTGGGGATGGTAAATACCACCTGACGGTGGGGGACATCCAGTAAAAGCTCTTCCCTCATCCACTCTCCCCATTCCTCCCGTCTCTTCGAATGGCAGGAGGGGCAAAATCCGCGGCGGCGACATGAGAAATAAAGGAGCCGCTCCTCACCACAGTCCGGACATCTGATGCGGGCAAACCCGCAGCGGGGGTTGCCACAGTCCAAATAGTGCTCAACCATCTCCTTGATGATGGGACGTAAGAACCCGTACTCTCTCTCGAAACGGCTCTCATATTCTTGAAGGAACTGGTCAAAATAATGGAACAACACCCGGTAGAGCACGGTTCGTTCCGGATGTCGGGGACGGTAAACTCCTGCCACAGCAGGAAATCATGAATCAAGAAATGGGCCATCGTCATGGATGCGGCCGGCTCTCCCTGTTTAAACGGGAAAAGCATAAGCTCAGTAAGAGAAGTCAAGCCAAGAAAACGTCAACCGGTGTTGACAGTGCCTTTAAAGAGAACAGATAGGACTTAGGAGTTATCAAAAAAGAAACTTCTTAAGGCATCCTTATTGGGGTGTCGTCTAACGGTCCGCGGCTTGCCGAAGTTGGCACAATTACCTTATAGCCCATTCAATTATACGATTCCCACCCAACATTCGCTTTGAAACATGTTCCAATTTGGGCGAAGGCGCGTATGCGCCGTAGCCGGCAAGCCGTTGCTAGGCGCTGTGTCATTTCCATCAATGGAATATAACAACCTCCGCCAAATTGCATCACGGAATTATACTCCTCAGAAGACACCTGGAATCAACCGATAACGCACACGCCGCACATAATCCCAATATCCTGGCAATTCTTCTTGTAAAGTTTTATCTTCCAGGGCGGTCCTTATCACGGCAATGATCAGCGCCACTATCACTGGAATGATTGTCCAAACAGAGCCTAAAGCCAGCACAATGCCCGGAAGTGCCAGAATATTTCCAGCATAACCAGGATGTCTTACAATCAGATATGGACCGCTGTCACATACCATATGCCCTCGGTCCGTCTGAATACGCACCACGGTTGAGAAGAAGCGGTTCTCTGCCAAAGCCCATCCGGCGAAGGTGTATCCAAGCACAATTAAGATGAAGCCCAAGATGTTGAGCCATGTCGGGAATACAGGTGACCACCCAAAGTGGTGATCCAGTCCTGCCACAATAAATAATGGGAAAGATATACTCACTGCCATTAATGGAGCAAGCACTTTATCCCACGATTTCACACCCTGAGCTTTTCCCAATTTACCTCGTTCCGCCAGCAATCCCGGATGCCTTTTTTCCGCCCACATACGCGGAACTATACCCGCTGCAACTATCAGCGCTGAATAAAACCACCCCTGCCACCAACCGAGATCCCATCCGCATATCATGAGAACCAGTGGTATGAGGAGATACGTTATTATTGATCCAACCCAATATTTGGGGCTTGTTGTTTTAAACGCATTTTTATCAACTGTCTTCGATGCCATACCTATTCCTCCTTATTAAACTGTATGTCTTCTTCCTAAGTATTTTTAGAAATGACATTGCGCCTAACGAGACGAGGATAAAAGAAGTTGCCGAAGGCAATTTGGGCGAAGCGTAGCGAAGCCTTTTACCCGCTGTTATCGGAGTCTCGGAATTGCCGAGACCCAGCCACGAAGTGGCGAAGAGTTGCGTCCCCCGCCATAACCTCACCTCCCTAATTATCAACCAAAATACATAAATGCACCTAAACCAAATGAGTCGTGTATGCAATGGACAATTGTGCACCAGCGGATAGAATTCGTTTTTCGGGCATAATAACCCCAAGACAAGCCAAGTAAGAGAGCAAAAAAGACAAATAATGCCATGCCCCCAGGATCTGGATTAGGTAAAACTGACTGAGGACAAATATGCCATAATGCAAATCCTATAGATGGATAAACATAGCTCAGCCAGATATTATTAGGGAAGATTCTAACATAGACACCACGCCATAAAATTTCCTCAGTTATACCCGTTGTCACACCAATTATAATAGAAACAAGGATAATTGATAAGTTGATATCGGGAAGCTTGGGAAGAAATCTAAATAATATAGGAAATGGGAGAGGCCACAACAACAACGCAAGAGTTTTCCATGCTGTTTTTCCAAACCGCGGCTTTGTTTCACGAAATAAATCCAACACACCTGGACATTTTAAGACAAACAAGGGAAGAACGATGCACCAGCCAATCCAGTAAATGAGAAACGTTACAAGATACCCAAGCGAAAAACCAAGTATTGCAACTAACCCTCGGAAAGATGCATACATTGTTAAAATGAGTACAATAGGCGTAAATAACATAATCCGTTGTTTCATTGTGAATTTATATTAACTCATTTATGATACCGCCGTCTCCATAATATCCAAATGACACCAATCAGTACCAATGCAGCTGTAATTGAAATGGCAAATACCATAATCTCTTGATATAGCGTTATCGTATTTTTTCTTTGCGAGTGATGAAACGAACACTATGGCGAAAATAAGAAATACGAAAAATATAACTATCGAAGTTGCAACTCTTATCAAATATCAAAACCACTTTCCAAGAAGCATGCATTCCTACACACCTCCTTCAGCCGTTATGTTGTACTTTTCGAGAATCATGCGAGCCCAATTTACTGCTCGATCGCGCTCTTTATATTCCAACGGGCCTTCTTTACCAGCAACAAAAAAACTTTCAGGCGATAAAAGGAGCGAGCAACCTCGCTTTCTGAGTTTTTTAGCAATCACATGTGCGGCAGAACCAGATTTCCATCTAGGCATTCTGTAACGTGTATCGAATGTAGCTGCCAAAAATCCCTTTAAGGTGCCTTTTGATACCTGTTCAAGAAAATCTCTGATACCTAAAGTTGGTTTGTGACGCTGTATCGGGCAACCTATAATCAAGATATCTATTCCTTCAAGATCCAAAGGATTCATTTTGTCAATATGGGATAATCGCACTTCTCCGAATCCACCTAAGGTTTTGGCGATTACTCGGGCTATTTTTTCTGTGTTCCCGAATGTAGAATCATAGATTATTAACACTTTCATAATTTTCACCCAGCACCATAATTCAGAGGTTTATTCCACGGAGCAGCTCTACCCTCCCACCCTGTAAATACATCATCAAATCCAAAGTAGATATCCGTAATGTTCCCAATTTCAACTTCTAACTTGAACTCCTTTTTCTCTTTCACATCCCTTCCAGTAAATGCCAACTTCTGCTTAGTCATAAGAGCAAATGGAATTTCATTAATATTATTCAAACCTAAAAGAATCATTACCGAGGGAATATGACCAAAGGCAAATGCAAGGGCTGAGAAAATAGCGACAGCCCAAAAAATTTGATTTTGCCATCTCTTTTTTAGGATAACATAAGAAATAAGCCATACCCAAAACGAAATGAAAAACAGTCGAAACATTATTTCTTCTCCAATTCCAGCAGAAGTTGAAGCAATAAGGGAAGTAGGGAATGGTGGATGAGGAAGCGATCCTAAGGTATAAAGTTGACTCAAAATGGCATCTGTGAAAATAAAAAATACACCAATAGCTATCCCAACAAGCGCAGGAATCAAAAACCTTTGTCTATTAGAAACTCCCGAATCCCAAATGTCAGCAAAGCCAAGTTTTTGTGAAAATTTTAATCCAAGAAAACCCAAGCCACCATATAGAATAAGCATAGTGGCTGCATTCACAAGAGCGAGCACTGGCTTGGGAACAGGAAGTTCTTGTTCTGGCAAAGTCGATAAGAAAGAACCTTGAGGTAAAAAGACATTAATCGCTGCCAAAATAGATTTTGATTGATAGAGAGGTTTTCTTCATGGTTTATTTCCCTTGATTTTTTTTTGCGAGCATTTTAGCCGCCATTTCATATAACGTTCCCGGCATAAACCAAGTTTTTGCGAAGCAAAAATTTGCCAGCCTGTCGTGTCCACGACACAGACAGGGGTCAGTGCCGTAAGGCACGAACCTTTTATTCTGTGTAAAATGAAGTGTGGCTTTACATATACTTCTCTATAGCCTTTTCCCACCAGTCGAATTCGTCCGGAAATCTCTTGTAGTTTTCATCAAACCAATGTGATAATTCCGTATCGTAATAACCCCCTTTATTGAAGCGCTTTTCAAATTCTTCAAAGCTCATATTCATTCTAATTGCCAATATATAA
>QMRH01000082.1 GCA_003650675.1 Thermoprotei archaeon
AAAATAAAATTAATAAAAATGTTCTAGTTCCATGATACGAAGGTTATCATAGAATCCACAGCACTGACACCTACTTTTTGATGAAAATGAATTCTGGAACCCACCCAAAATATTATAGATTTTTATATTATGGCTTGACGACGCTATTTTACCGAAGAATCTAGCTAGATGACCGGTAAAAATTATTTAAATAATATTATATGAATATTTTATGATGGATGAATACGGACTATGTATTCCTGTTGGAAAAACCCCTGAGGCTGTTCTAAGTGTTATCCTAGCTCTTCTAGAAAAATATGACATACGAAAAGTCACCCTTCTACCAAGCAAGGAAACGTTAAGATATGCTGGTTTAGTATCCAAAATTCTTTTAAAAGAATTGAATGTGCAGGTGGATATAGTGTGTGTACCGGAGAATTCTATAGAAGGGATTTGCAGTACATGTAGAAAGATACTGAGAGAATATGAGGTTCTTGGATTGAAGACTATAGTTGATGTGACCCCCGGCAGGAAAACCATGTCCATATCATTATATACGGCAGCCCTGGAGCACGGCGCCGACAAGGTAACTTATCTTCATCTACTAGATGAAAGGTATAGAGGTGTACTTTATCCGCTCATACCTAAACCCCTTAGAAAACTTATAATACTCTACCAGAGGAGGTGAAGGCCATTAAAATCGAATACGATTACCTACCCCTATTTTTGAACAAAATTGTGGAGAAAGAATTTAGTGTGTATTCTCTGATCCTTAACCAGCCACTTTACAGAGTGAACTATAAGGAAGGAAGAATAGACAGTATATATAGTATTGTACCTTATGACTGGTTTACCTGTGAGAAACCTTCGGACATATGGTTGAGAGACGTATTCCAGACAGCAGGTGTACTACAGTATCCCAACCTGGATAGTGTTCTTAGAGAAATACGTGAAGAAGCCGAGAAGAGATCTAATATTACGGTCGGGAAACCTGGAGTACTGGTAGTTGCAGTGGATTCAAACATCCTCTATAACTGGTTTATATCAAATTATTTGGTGGATGTACCGAATATAGGTATAGCGGTCTCAAGCATAGTTGAAGACGAAGTACTATTCAATGCCCACTGTGAAAGTCGATTGGCTACGAGACGGAAGAAACTTGTAAGGGAGTTAAGAAGAACGTTTCAGAATCGTGGTATACAGCCACCGGAATTTATACACGATAAAATTAATCTCATAGAGTCTAGGAAAGCCATACTTGCATTAGTTGAACTCGAGAGAATAAAGAAGAGGTTTAATGTTTATCAGCGAATCCCAGGAAGGGGTCGCGGAGACAAAGGTATCGTAGAATCTTATAACATCTTTAAGGAAAAACATGGTTTTCCATTGATATTTCTGACAATGGATGATAGAAGTCGAGTATATGCATCAATGCTTAACCTAGAAAACTTATTCTTAGAACAGTATAATAGGGTTACACCTGGGCTACTCCGCTTCGACTACATGAAACTCCCCCAACTGATATACATTACAGCAACATATTTTATAGCAATAAGAGTGACGGGGGAAAGGGGTTGGATGGATATCTATGCTGAATGGAGAGGGAAAACCCTAGATGACTGGTATAAAGGCATTATATATGTTAAAAGCTTACTGGAGGAAAAAGTATGTCATGAAATAAAGTTGCTAAAAAATATTGCAAACTTTCTTCCCAAAGAACATCAACAATAGTTTTTGCATAAAGTAAAAATATTGTAGATAGCATATTGTTTAATATATGAAGAAGAAGGTTATTTATGTGACTACCGTGGGTGATACTCCTCTTGCTGTAACTAATAGTTTTTGGTGTAGTGTAAGAGATGATAAACTCCCTGTATACAAGGTTTTTCTTCTATGTTCCCGCGACGATGAAAGGCGTGGTATTAAAGGAACTTTCAAGCATTTTAGGGAACTAAGAGAAAGTCTATTGAGGGTCGCCGAAAGGCTGGGGCTTCCTCTTTCAAAAGAAGATATTTCCTGTATTATAGTTGAAGAGGAAAACCCTATATCTGTTTACAGTTCCATTAAAGAAATATACCTAAAGTGGAGTGATGGGTACGAGTTATGTGTGGATATAACTGGTGGTAGAAAAACCATGTCTAGTGGGGCGCTTCTCTTTGCGAGAGACTATGGAGCCAGATGCTACTATTTTTGGCTTTTTGATCCAAGGAGAAATAGAGACAAAAGTCTCGATCAAATGGCTGAAAATCGAGATTACGAACTTGTAAGGGTGCATGAAATATGGAAAGGGAAAAACCTTTTGTAAATGTACTTTTAGAGGAAAATAAGATCCCAGGATTTGTAGATTTTCTTAAAAGGGAAACCTCTGGGATAATCGATGTATATTACGCTCTGACAGGTCTTAAGATATTTAGAGTACACTTAGGGGAGAAGCTAGTAAAGGTGATGAGAGGTTCACGGTCTCTCTTAACTTCTGGCAGTAAAGCTTCTTTGAAAAGGCTTGAAGTTGAGGGATCCAAGATTTTAAGCGAGATATGTAAATTCATGGACCATGAGACTATTTCAAACGAGTTAAGCAAGATCGAAAACCATTTAGAGAAACTTTCCGGAATACGTATAAAACCACGTATAGCTATAGATACGAACATCACGAAAAGTAGATACCTTGAGGAAATTATCAGGAAAATCCTTCAAAGTGAAGGGGACTGGGGTAACGTCAGAGTGATAGTTCCCAAAATAGTAATACAAGAGCTTTTTCATCATTTCTCTACACAGGAGTTTAAGGGCAATGTGGAGCTCGGCGTAAATGGATTTCCGATGCTTCAATCGAGGCTTTCAAGATACGCGTTGACGAATATCATTGAAGGCTTAGATAAAGGAGTATGCGAGATCTATGGGAGACTTTTGATCATGGAAACCGGTAGAAGGGAATTCAGTTACATTTCTGATCTATTTTTATTGGAGCAACTTGAAAAATACGGTATCATGAGACCCCTATCACCGATAATATTTATTACATCCGATTTCGCTTTATCGGCTATTTCTCATATCCGACCAACCATATATTTGAAGCGCCCCACATTGAGCGATGAAAAACTGGAAAAACAGGCCAGTAGAGATCTACCAACATTCTTGAAGTACCTTGTTATGCTGGGCGGTTTAATACTTTTAATAGATGAACAAGGGATAGCGATAGCTTTGTCCTACAGTTGGAAGGGGATAACGCTGGAGGACTATTACAAGAGACGAATATGTCTCTCAATACCTGAAGAAACATTGAATACATTCAAAAAATACGTTACGATTGAAGAGAAAATAGACCACGATAAAACTCCATGGCTAGAAGCTATTAAAAAGCTGGTAGAAATCGTCCAGAAGAAAAAGAAAAAGCCTACCAAACCTCCTCATTAATACTAACACTTAATATAGTCTAATAAAATTTTATTTAGTATGGTAAGGGAATTTCATATAGTCACTGTTGGTGCTGGTATTTTACTGAATTATAAAAGATTTGGAGAAAAAGAGATTATCGAAAGGTACGGTGTTAATAAATGGGTTGAACTTGCACCTGACGATGAGGAACAGCAGGTCGTCGAGAAGTATGCTAGGCGGAACACTAGGGTTTTTAAGAAAGTGTTGGAGTTCGTTAGTAGTGATCCTAAAAGGGCTAGCCCCGAGCTCAATGCATTTATCAGTTTTTATCATACCTTGAGCAGAGCGAATAAAAATGATGTGGAATTATCCCTCTACACCACCGACACTGGCGTCGGTTTATTCTGTGGTAGAATTCTATATGAATATCTATGTAGACAAGGGTTTAAGGTGAATAGCGTATCAAAGTTGAGGAAATATGGTTGGGGCCCCGAGTTCTTCGACGAAGCTCTACTGGATATGGTTGACAAGTTTTCCAGAGAAATCGCCGAAAAAAGGAAAGAGGGTGTAAAAGTATATGTCAACGCTACGGGTGGTTTCAAACCAGAGACCGCCTTTACCGTTATAACAGCCCTGTTAATGGAGGTCGACGGAGTATATTATATACATGAATACTTCAGGGAGATAACCCTGCTCCCCGCCATCCCCCTCTCCATAAAAGAATCTTATTTCAAAGTCCTTAGAGAGCTTGAAGATGAACCACCTGTATGGATGGCTAGACAGCTTCTCGAAAAACATTTTCCAGGGGCCCTTAATCCTCTAGATGATCTGAAAAGGAGAGGTCTCGTGGACACTGTAGATGATAGGGTAATTTTAAGGAAATGGGTTAAAAAACTGGTTGAAATATTATCAGTGTAAAGTTGCATTCGTTTTCAGCCCTCTTTAATTCAAGTTTGCCAGCCATTAATGTAGACGATGCTAGGATTACCCAATTAAAAATATTAGTATACTTTCACCTGAAATTTACTGAAGGCGTTGGGAGATGGATGGTCTTAGAGGTTATAGTAAAAAGGTTAGACTTGATACTGGTATACTGCTTAACATTTCCACCGTCTCCACGTATGTTTTTTGTCCGTTCAAGGTGTTTTTACAAAACTACTTAGGGTTGAGAGAAGAAGTTGGGTTGATTCCTGAGACTGGAAAAGTGGTACATGAATACTACACTGGTTTAAGCGTATTACTTTATGAGCATTTAAAGGCTGGTAAAAGCTTGTTAAAGACTCTTGTAGACGAGTATACAGAGACTTTTCTCGAAAAAACGCCTAGAGATGTACGTGAACGTGTGGAGGAGGATTTATTTAGAATAGCTGAATTTAGGTTGAAGCAGCCTTTTATGGAGACACCTGTAAGAAGGGAGGTTTATTTATCTTCGAGAAAACTGTCGTTAAGAGGCTCCATAGACCTGCTTGAGGGTATATATCCTGTTGAAGTAAAATATCGCGAGAGGATTATAGAAGGGGATTTAATCCAGCTAGCGCTCTACACGCTACTGCTTGAAGAGACCTATAGGAGGGATATAGATTATGGTGCAATAGATCTATTGAAAGCCTGCAAGAGGGTTAAAGTTAAGGTGGATTCCAAGCTTAGGGTCAGGGCTTTACATGCGCGGGAGAAGGTTCTTGAGGCGACGTTAGCGGGTCAGGTGGAGAAGCTTAAAGAAAAAAGAAGAAGGGGATGTAAA
>QMRH01000083.1 GCA_003650675.1 Thermoprotei archaeon
ACCGGAACTTTTTAACATGAACTTTGTAGCTTATACCCTCGCATTTGACTTCCTTTATGTTTTCACGCTTTTCCCATTAGAGGGGGCAAGCTTCAAAAAATTAGTTGCTCTTCTAGTTGGTAATGTTTTAAGTTTTATTTGGAATGGTTTATATCCCTCTTTCCTTTTGCTGTTCTTTCAAAGAAATTCTATTTCAAATAAGATTTTTCAGTTTATAAATCCGGTCGTGAATGCTTTATGGATTATTTCCATATGGGCATTTGGACTATCACTAGTTACTATTCAAAATCAGCGGAGGACCCGAACCCTTTGATTTTAGAAGCCATATTTGTTATTCTTTCTATGATAATTCTCCTATACATTGTAAGGCATCTAATCTTTACGTTAACAGTTTTACATCAACAAAAAACGCAAAAAGAGATATGCGTGTCTGACCATTGCTGTTATTATCCATCAGTTACCATTTTAATTCCTGCTAGAAATGAGGAAAGAGTTATCGGTAGAATTCTAAGAAGAATGACTGAATTAACCTACCCTAAAGATAAACTGCAAGTGATAGTCATAGATGATGGCTCCGAGGATAAGACCGGAGCAATAGCAGAACGATTTGCAGAACAATACGATTTCATCGGTGTAATTCACAGAAACCCACAAGAAGGAGGCCAAGGAAAGGCTTCGGCGCTTAATGTAGGACTAAAACACGCGAAGGGAGAAATAATTCTTTGCTTCGACGCTGATTACTACCCCCAAATTAACATAGTGGAAAAGCTTGTGACGCCTTTCTGCGACCCCAAAGTGGTCGTTGTCCAAGGGAGAGTACTGGTAATTAATGAGTCTGAAAATGTTCTGACCAGACTTATTGCCTTGGAGAGGGTTGGAGGCTATCGTGTAGGACAGCAGGCCCGTGAAGAATTGGGGCTTATTCCGCTTTTCGGCGGAACGGCTGGAGGGTTTAGGAGAAGAATAATTGAAGAATTGGAAGGCTTTGATGAAAACATGCTTGCCGAGGACACCGATTTAACTTTTAGGATATTCCTAGCTGGCTATAAGCTTCAATATGTAAATTGTGCTGAGAGCTACGAAGAGGCCGTTCATAATTTACATTCTTATTGGCATCAACGTCTCAGATGGGCCATTGGGCATATGCAATGTGCATTTAGGCATCTGGTTCCAACTATTAAATGTAAAAATCTAAGTTTAAAACAAAAGATAGATGCTATTTTGTCGCTTAATGTTTACTTTTTGCCAGTTTTAACGTTAATTGCATGGATTATAGGCGGGCTTCTCCTTTTCAGAAATTCTCCCCTGCTTAACGGTAATTTAGTTGGTTTGCTACCCTTCTTCATGTATTCAAGCGTAGGAAATTTTGCGCCCTTTTTTGAAATCGGCCTTGGGATGTATCTTGATGGAAGAACTAGGGCATGTAGGCTTTTGCCCTTACTCTTTCCTCTTTTCCTCTACAACATTATAATATGTACATTTGCACTAGTGAAACTTTGCGTGTATAGGATTTTGGGAAAGAGAATTGGTTGGCATAAAACCATTCACTATGGATCGGAAAAGTTATAACTAGAAAGACTTGATAATTTGATAACCGGGTTCAGAAACTGGTATGGATTCTGAATTCAATACTTGAACTAATGCTTGCCGTGATATTCCCCCTACTGTCGGCTCTGCCATTCATCCTAGTTTTTTCGCTACCCGCAATACTCGAACTTATAAAACCGCGAGATGCAGGCCCAAAAATCATATCGGACATGACCCCACCTCAAAAAGCGTGGCATAGGAAATTGGATGATATAGAGCCATACCTTCCAGATTTAATAACGGAAAAAATCAAGGATTACTGCAACATATTTTTTGGAACAGAATCTTTGCCAAATATGGAAATATAAAAGCGCTTAGTAAGCAGCTCATTTTCTTAATGCAATCCAAAGATGATCACATTCAGGCTTAGGAAGCGGAAGCTCTTCTTCATTTTCTCTTACCAGAACTCTCTCTTCTCCATTTTCGACAAATTCTCCTATGATGGAAGCGTTAATTCCCTGAGCTTTCAATTCTCTGATTATTTTTTGGCTTTTATTTTTTCTGGCAGCTATCAGCAGGGCTCCCGAACTAATGAGCTGTAGGGGGTCGATTTCGAAAAAATTGCAAATTTTTAAGGTTTCTTTTGCTACTGGAATTTTTTCATAGTAAACCTTCACTCCATGTCCTGAAGCTTCGGCCATTTCATGTATTCCTCCGAGAATCCCGCCCTCTGTGGGGTCGTGCATGGCGCTTACGCCTCCGCATTTAAAGGCGGTTAGGGCATCATTTACAACACTTATTTTATCAAAGAATCTTTGGGCTGAGATTAGAGTTTCATTATCTATTGCATTTTTCAATTTTTCGTATTTTTCTGTTGCAAGAATTGCTGTTCCTTCTATTCCAGCGGTTTTTGTCAGTATTAGCTGGTCGCCAACCTTTGCGCCGCCACTAGTAACATAATTTCCCCTTTTCGTTATGCCAGCACAATAGCCTATAACTACTGGATGTTTCAGCTCTGGAGTTACTTCTGAATGCCCGCCAACTATGGCTATCTCAAGCCTTTTAGCAGCTTCGTCTATCTGCCTACAGACTTCCTCCAAAGCGTGGTCATCTGAGTCTTCTGGCAGCAATATGCACGAGGAAAAAAATGTTGGTTTCACGCCGAAAGTTGCAACGTCATTTGCGCATATGTTCACCGCGAGCCAGCCTATTCTTTCAACAGCCCCAGTTATAGGGTCAACTGAGGAAACTATGGCCTTGTCGTCAATTTCAATTACTGCGCCGTCCTCGCCAACAGCCGGGCCTAAAACAACTTCTTCTCGTTTAAATCCTAGATATTTTAAAACTATTTTTTCTAGTGTTTTCTGCGGAACCTTTCCATGTGGCAGTTTCATTAATTTTTTCTCCTTTCAGGCTTTTAGGTAGCGTTTTACCGCTCTATATACTGGGACAGATACAATTAGCCCTATAAGCATCTGTCCGATGTTTATAGGTATTTCTGCAATTGCTAAAACTCCAAGAATTAATTGTTCATAAAGGAAGTATCCAGTTACCATTACTAATCCTCCAATGAATATTGACATTATAACCCATCCGAACTCTGGCTCTAAAGCGAATCCCATCAGAATTACTAGAAAAGCGGCTATTCCTCCTAGGGTGTACCAAAACTCTGTTGGAATATTAATTGTGGAAGTTGGATTTTCTGGTGGTGGAAGTCCAAGGTAAATTCCAACAGAACCGCTATAATATTTTGAGCCTATGAAGCCTAAAAGAAACCCAAGCAATATTCCCATGAAGAGAGTGAAAAGAACCCATTGATTTTTTGATCTGATTTTTAGTGCTTTTCGTGTCAGAAAGCCTACAATTGCGCCTTCACAGCCCTTTATGACCAGCGTAGCTGGACAATATTGGATATACTGAGGGTTTAGAGCATCCGCGAGGGCTGAACCTACTCCCCCCGCAAAAGCGCCCACAAAAGGGCCGAAGAGCAAAGCGGATATGTAAACCATCACTTCTCCTACATTAAAGTAACCCCTTGTATGTGGAACATATATCGAGAAGATCATCGTAGCTATGCAAACGAGTGGTGTGAAAACAGCCGTGGCGGCGATTGTGAGCACTCTTGAAGCTTTTATGCTTCTCTGAACCGCCAAGGTTTGCACCAAATAGTATAGTTGTAACTTTACTATTTAAGATTTCCTTTACAACAAAACCTTTAATTCCTCAATAGCCTTTAAAACGCGTTTTCCCCGTCGAGTGATTTTGAAGAACTTTTTTTTATTCTTAATAGATGAAGTTATTAGACCGCGTTGCTCCAGTTCGTTTAGATGTTGGTAGATCGCCGGCCGAGTCATAGTCTTTCCAAGTTTCTTCCAAATTTCATAACCATAACTTTTCTTTTCACTTAGAATTCTCAGAATTTTTTCTTTGGTACTGATTTCCAGTCCTATTCCAACAGTTTTTCTCTTCTTAGTTAATGATTGTAGAATATCTGTTGCCTTCAATCCGCTTCCAGTGATTAGGCAGATTACCTTTTCGTTTTTATCTATAACTCCCTCATTTACTAGTTTTTTTAGGGCCGCTATCGTAGCCGAGCTTGCTGGTTCGGCGAACATTCCCTCTAGTTTTGCTATTTCATGCTCAGCCATTATTATTTCTTGATCTGGGATGGCTATTGCTTTTCCGTTTGATTCCTTTATTGCCTTTATAGCTAATTCCTGCTGAAGCGGTTTTCTAACGAGGATCGCCAATGCATGAGTTAGATCTTTCTCCGCCTGCCCATTTTTCTCTTCCAATTTATCTATTATTGGCGAGCAGCTTTCGGCTTGTACTCCAACTATCTTTGGTGCGAAATCGGCTTTTCCAAGGAGTTGCAATTCCTTAAATCCTTTCCATATCGAGTATATTGTTCCTCCACTTCCCATAGAGACTATCATCCAGTCTGGGACTCCGGACTGCTCAAAAATTTCGTAGGCTATTGTTTTCTGCGCCTCGATTACAAGCGGATTTAGTTCCGGAGTCGCCTGATACCATCCAGTTTCTTTAGCTAGTTTTTCTGCTTTTTCTATTGAATCATCAACCGTTTCGCCGTACTCCTCTATTATTGCATCGTAGATCAGCATTTGGGCAAGTTTTCCCATATCCACAAGTTTCGGAATTATTACATGGCATATAAGCCCATACTTTGCGCAGTAGGCGGCTAGTGATGCGCCTAAGTTTCCATTTGTGGCGCAAATTATAGATTGGAATTTCATGTCTAGGGCGTTTGAAACCATTAAGGCTGCGCTTCTATCTCTGAAAGAGTTCGTCGGGTTCCTAGTTTCATCCTTGAGATAAACCTTCCCAATCTTAAGGTGATCAGCAAGCCTCTCCGCCTTGTGAAGTGGAGTTCCACCTTCCCC
>QMRH01000084.1 GCA_003650675.1 Thermoprotei archaeon
CTCATCGGCTTACCGAAATACATGTACCTAGATATCCAGATATAAATTTCATGGCGAAAAACTATAGGTAAAATACTTGCAAATCACCATAATCACGAAAATAACTCAAATAAGCGAATAGTCGAAGATCTTTATCTCTTAGAGCCTGCTTTAATGTTTTCGGCATATCTTCGTTTTTAACGTTCCAGTGAAAATGAAAATAACTTTTAAGGAAAATGCGGGGGGCGGGATTCGAACCCGCGCAGGCCTACGCCACGGGAGCTCCTATCTAGCCCTCTCTGAAGGAGGGAAGATCCTAAGTCCCGCCCCTTTGTCCTGGCTCGGGCACCCCCGCGCCATTTAAATAAGATTATTTATTCCCGATTAATAGCTTTCGGTTCCAGACGCAAGATTACGGTAACGACAGGTAAAAATATAAATTTCTGAGTATATGAGAAGAGAAGAAGCCCCCGTCGTATAGCCCGGCCAAGTATATCGGCCTTTCGAGCTAGGTATCCTCTAGCCGAGTGAAGAAAGCCGAAGACCCGGGTTCAAATCCCGGCGGGGGCATTAAATACACTTTTTAAAATAAAATGAAAAATGTAAAATAGGAATTGTTAAAAAGGGTTACCCCGAAATATTAAGATAGGGGTTGAGCGATCGACTATCATGTACTACCGTTCTCGGCATTCGTCGGACTGGAGAAGCTGAAAACCGCCCTTATGGCAATAGCAGTAGACCCGAGTATAGGCGGATTACTTGTCATTGGTCCTAAAGGCACTGGAAAGACAAGTATCGTACGGGCATTTTCCCGCCTCTTACCTGAAATAGAGGTTGTAGACGGATGCCCTTTTAACGACGATCCCTCTAAACCCGATGAACTATGTTATAACTGTAAGAAAATCCTGAAAAATAAAGGCTCTCTTCCAACGAAAAAGATTCGAATGAAAGTTGTTGAACTTCCGATAGGCGCCACCGAGGACATGGTTTTAGGCACAATAAACGTGGAAAGAACGTTAAGAGAAGGACGCATTGTATTTGAGCCAGGAATCCTAGCTAAAGCCAACAGGAACATTCTATACATAGATGAAGTAAACCTCCTTCCAGACCACATAGTAGATAGTATATTAGATGCTGCCGCCTCAGGTATAAATATCGTCGAAAGGGAGGGAATCTCCCTTAAACATCCAGCAAGATTTATACTTATAGGAACCATGAACCCCGAAGAAGGAGAACTAAGGCCGCAGCTACTAGACCGTTTTTCGATCGGAGTGAGGGTCGAAACTATAAAAGACCCTGACCTACGGCAGGAAATCATTATAAGGAACATAGATTTTGAGCGGCAGCCGGAGGCTTTCTACGAGAAATGGAGGAAAAAGGAGGAGGAACTGCGCTCGAAAATCATCAAAGCCAGACAGAAACTAAATAACGTAAAAGTTTCCCTCGAGTTAGTGAATCTGGTTGCCCGAGTATGTAGCAGTTTAGAGGTTGACGGCTATAGACCAGATATAGTTACCATAAAAATAGCTAGAGCTTTAGCCGCCTTATCCGATAGGAGCGAAGTCACATTGGATGATGTAAAAATAGGGCTTCAACTAACCCTTCTACATAGAAGCCGGGCTGGAGGCCTTAAACCTCCGCCAAAATACAGTGAAATAGAAAAAGCTATCTCACAGGAGTATTCCAAAGAAAAAAGATTCAAAACGATTATAGGTGTAGAAAAACCGAAGGAGAAGATGCATTTACCGCCATTTATAACCTTTTTTCGCTAAAAAATCCGCTAAACTCACTAATATAAGCTTTAAATATAAAAAAATATCATCCCTAAGGAAATGGATTGAAGCGGTATTGAACGTATTATTCATGTCCCTGATGACTGTTTTAATATTCTATGACTATAGACTTGCCCTCTTTCTACTCCTTATCTATGCCCTACTGAATATTTTAACAGAAAGAAAAAGCAGGTTTATCGGAGGAACCATTCTAACTAAATCAAAGGCTGGTCTAATAGCATCCTTTGATAAAAGCATTCAAAAAACAGGGAACATGCTTCCAGCTATACATAAGGGTTTCCGAGCCTTCCCGAGACTTCTATCCACAGCGCAGCTAATAGAATGGGGGCTGACGATAAAAAGTACGGTTGCTAGGAAAGAAGGTAAGCACCGTAGGTACAGAGGAACGGGTAGAACTATAAGTTATAGGCTTCCGCGTTCGTGTAGTATAAGTAATGGTATACACTGGTCCGCAACCATTAGAGCAGCCGTCAAAAAGGGTTCATTAAAAGTAGTATGGGATGATATACGCGAAAGAATGCTACAGGGAAGAGGCAAGCTTTCCATTATAGTGATATTAGATTCCAGTGCATCGATGATATATTCAATAAGACAACTACACAAAACACTTAACGCGATAAAAAGAAAAGTCTTGAAACACCGTGACAGAATCTCCCTCATATCTTGTAAGGGATTTGGGGCCATCACTGTTTTAAAGCCGACTACCAGTGTAAACCTATTCCTACAGAGGTTGAAGAGTATCGGTTTAAGTGACTACACCCCGCTGGCTACAGGAATATATTTAGGGTTAAAGCTAGCGATACACGAACGTCGTCGAGGATATATACCTCTTCTAGTCATAGTAAGCGATGGAAACGTTAACATAGGTTTAAATGTACCCATACCACAAAAGTTCAAGGTTTACCACATTGAGCGAGCTGTGGGAGACACTCTTTCTGTCGCTAAACTTATAGCTGAAAACAAAATACAAACCGTTGTGATTAATACCCGTCACAGGGATGATTCACTTCATTCAGGTGAAATTTGCACAGGAACCGATTTAATGATAGCTCTTGCAAAAATTACAAATGGTATATATGTAGCTGTAAGAGACTAGAATTTAGAAGATCTCTTTCATGGATTTACCCGTAATTTTCCTGCGATTAATATTGTTGGATGATACTCTAAGATATACCGCCATGATGGGGCATCCTCTCCCTCCCCGATTACAGAAGTCGAGCAACTTTTGTTTGCGCTGACGCCAGTCATCAGGACTCATTAAAATACACCTAACACCGTGAGCTGTCCTCTTGTAGAATATGCATTCATCGTTAGATGGCATATTCCCCCTTCAAGCACTAAATACTATATATTAAAGTAGCTTTCCTTTATTTTAAGAGAAAAATAAATAGCAAACCATAAAAACGTTCAGGGAGAATATTCTGTAGCGGAATAAACATGCCACCATTATTCTGTGAATTATGTGGTAAGCCGATAAGGGATAAAGCTTTCAGGGTAGCTGTTGACCGCGCAGAAATAATTCTATGTCCTTCATGTGCTAGAAAACACGGTAAAATTGTCGGCGAATACAGGTCGCCCTCCTCCCGGGCAAACACGGGTTTAAGAAGAGTTAAAAAACAGTTGCCTGCTATAAGTAGGCGGATGAGAATGCCACGTTTACGTGAAGAGGAACTAGAGGTTGTGGAGGACTATGCGGATATCGTTAGGAAAGCTAGGGAGGAAATGGGGTTGACTAGGGGCGTTTTAGCCCGCATGATAGGCGAAAAGGAGTCCACCATAAAGAGAATTGAAGACGGACGGCTTATACCGTCGATAAATTTAGCCCGTAAACTGGAGAAAATCCTAAAAATTAAATTACTTCAACCAGTAGGTGAAGAAGAGGTAGAATTCACGGGGGAAGAAGCATATATAACTTTCGGCGATATAGTGGAATTCAGGGATTAAAGGTAGGGATGGAATACTCTAAAAGAGCAATACTGGTTCAACGGAGGCTGCCTGGAGAGAAAAGCTACCTGCATGAGCTAAGGGAATTAGCGTATGTAGCTGGATATGTTCCGGTGCTTGAAGTAGAGCAGATAAGGAAGCCGGATCCAGCTTATCATATTGGCCGGGGTAAGGCCAGGGAGCTAGCTGAACTCGTTAAGGAGTATAACGTAGAGATTGTAATATTCTTCAATGAACTCAAGCCGATACAATCCTACAATCTTTCCAAGCTTCTAGGAGTAGATGTTATAGATCGTTTTCAACTCATATTGGAGATATTTGTTAAGAGAGCTGGAACACGAGAAGCTAAACTACAAATCGAACTAGCTACGCTGAAGCATCAGCTTTCGTACATCAGAGAATACATTAACCTAGCTAAAAGAGGGGAGCTACACGGGTTTATGGGTGGAGGAGAATACGCCTTAACCGTCTATGAACAACACATCCGTAGAAGGATATCTAAGATAGAAGAGAGGCTCAGAAAGATAAGAGAGAAAAACCGGATTTTATTTGCAAGACGAAGCGAAAGCGGTATATACAATATAGCATTAACAGGCTACACAGGCGCCGGAAAAACCACTCTTTTCAATAAGCTAGCTAACGAGAACAAGTACAGCGACGGTAAACCATTTGCAACACTTTCCCCTGTACGTAGAAAAATAAAAATAAATGGGGTGCCCGCCTTAATCTCGGACACCATAGGCTTTATAGATTCACTGCCTCCCCTGCTTTTCGATGCATTTTATACAACCTTAGCGGAGCTACATGATGCAGACCTAATACTCCTCCTGGTCGATTCAAGCGAGAGCCTTGAGGAGATCCATAGAAAAATAGTTGCCAGCAAGAAAATATTGAGCGACATCGGTGTATGGGAGAAACCTTTACTTGTAGTTCTAAATAAAGTAGATTTACTAGATTTAAGCGAGCTTGAAGAAAAACTGTTTTCAGTAAGGAAACTTGTATTAAAAGATGTTATTCCAATA
>QMRH01000085.1 GCA_003650675.1 Thermoprotei archaeon
CCATTCGCGTGGTGCTACATCTACTTCGCGGTGATATCCGCGCTCGCGACAATACACAGCATACTCATACTCTCGGGACAAATCAAAGAAATTCTCCCAAAGCAACAGCAAGCCCAAGCCCTTGCATTAGAAGAGTTCCTAAACGCTACCTGGGGTCCAGAAGAATTATATCCTGAATCGGCCGTCGAGAAGCGGCGGAGGGCGCTCAGAACATGCTGACGTTTACGGACTTCCTGCTAGCGGTCGTCGAATTCATGCCCCTATTCGTGGTACTGGACCTTATACCAACCCTGATAGCCAGCATAGTAGACGATTACGTTGTGAGGAAATGCCTTCTCAAGCAAGCCGGCCAGGCCCCGAAGCCCCAAGCCATCCTCTCGTACTCCCCGCTAATGCCGAAAAGCATGTACCCCGGCCAGCTTACCCAGCTATACACTTACGGCGTATTCGTGATCCTAGTCGCGCCATTCGTCGAGGAGATAGTGTTCAGGGGGGTCCCCCTGATGATACATCCGCTCCTAGCATGGGTAGGCACAATCGGATGGGCGCTCGCCCATCCAATCAAAGCCGTGACAACCCTTGAAACCTGCCCTCATGAACGGAAGCTCGCAATCTTGAACGCGGCCACGCTCGCCGGCTCATTCTTGGCATCTGGGGTCTTCTACATGCTCGTCTGGCTGAGAGGATTAGAATACGGCGCGGTCGCGATATCCTATCACGCCTTCCACAACGCCTCAATATTCTTCGGCAACCTGATACAAGCAAAGCTCGCAAGCCGAAAGAAAAAGTCGTTCGCCAAGCGGAAAGTAACCCAGCCGGTAATGCCGCCAGTTGAGCCCGGCGAAAAAGCGCCAGTAGCGAGAAGAGTCCTCAGGTACGTCGGCTTAGAGAACAGCGTAAGCCCCGCGACCGGAGAGCGCGAAGAAGCCTACAAAATAGCCCACGCAATCGAATTTGCGAAAACAAGGAGGCGCCGGATTCTGCGCGAGGTTTAGGTGCGTACGACTTAAATACATTTGAAGGAAAGTCGAAGCCGATGCCGAAAAGAAGAGCCTTAACCAGCATAGTAGAGGAGGAACTCGCTGAACTGCCATTCCATCAAGAATACGTTCCCTCACCGACTAGGGGCAGAGGTGGTAGGGGCAAAGGCGGTAAAGCCACGCGCTTCGAGACCTTCGTGGCCTTCATCGCGGTATTGTTCACGGCTATTATCGCCATAGCGATGACTTTCGGCTATGTTTCAGCGCGGTCAGTAGCCATGATAGCTTTCGCCATGCTGTTCATGAGCGCAGTATTGATGCTCGGCAACTACCTGATAAAGAAGGGCAAGCTTACGGGAAACGCCCAGATATACCTGTGGATGTTCGGAATAAGCATCTCGCTCCTCGCGCTCTATCTAGTGCAGAAAGGAATCATCCCGCTCATATTCGGAGGCATGCTCGCGGCTCAAGGACTGGCGCAGTTTGAGGAATTCATCAGCTGGATAGCATACGTGATAATCGGCCTGCTCGCGGTCGGAGTCGTCGTGATAAGTCTCCTAACACCCGGAGAAGAGGGAGCAGAATAGCCTGCGAAACCTTGATTAGGGTCGGCTGAATCGTGAAGAGCGAAGAATGTTAAAAGGACTCTTTGCCGCCATAAACCTCCTAGTCGGCATCCTCCTAATCTTGCTCAGCATCGCATGGTTCAGAATATCCCCGCTCGTGTCAATTGTATTGCTATTAGCGTCATTCGACCAGTTCGAGGACTTTTATTTTCTCGCAAAGGGCCGATCGCTCTTCCCGCCCATCCTATCCGGCTTGGACATCGGCGCGGAGCTGATGCAGTTCGCCCTTGGGGTAGCGATAATCCTATTCGGAGTATCGTACATGGGCAAAATAGAATATCAGCTACTGCCCGAGCTAATGGTGGCCCTAGGATTCTTCACTACAGTATCCTCCGCATATGATTTGGCTCTAATGCCCCTACGCCACAAGCATGCAAAGAAAATGGAGGTGCTCTCAATTGAGGAGGGTTTTGAGAGATATAGGAGAAGGATCCTCCGCAGGGCGTAGGCTGGGGGCCTTGGGGCTGGCCCTAGCCCTGCTCGTCACATGGCTAACCCTAGCATCACTTCTCAACCCACCGCCCCAGATAGGCGGGACGGAAATACGTTACGTGGTAAACCCGGCATCAGTTGACAAATGCCTCAAAGTATGGGACTTCGGATCGAATGTAATCTGCAAAACTCAGCAGAGATACGTGCCGTCTCTAGGTGCTAAAGCCTGGAAGCCGGCCACCGCGTTCACGCCCACCGTGCAGTATGGACCGGAACCGGAGACACCATCCATAAACTTCAAGCTTCATGGCAGGGGATCGTTTACCGGGAGCGGTGTAGTCGTTGCGGTAGTAGATACGGGGATAGATTATACCCATCCAGCCTTCCAAAACGCCATCCTCGAAATCTGGACCGTTCTTTACGTTTCAGAATCCGGCGAATTCCTTCATTGGGTAATGGGGGTCAACGGCTCAATTAAGGACCTGCTCGCCCTGGATCAAGGGCTTAAAGATTCCTACGGCGAATATGCTTTCGCCGACGAGTGTGGGCACGGAACGCATGTCGCAGGCATAATTGCAGGGCGTCCAGTTGGAGACTTCGTGGGCTTCGCCCCCAGCGCTAAACTCTTCATAGTGAAAGCCTTCTGGAAGAACGGAACCGCAGGAATGGATATGGTTCTCGACGCCCTCAAAATAGTCTACGATAACGCTGACAGGCTTGGAATAAAAGTCGTAAACCTTAGCTGGGGAGCCCTGCTGAACAGCGACGGATCGGATCCGATTAGCGTAGCCGCCGCCTCCCTAGCAGAAAAAGACATTCTGGTGTTCGCCGCCGCCGGAAACGAGGGAAACCTGCCGTTCAAAATCCTCAGCCCCGCAGTCCATGAAGATGTCATAGCCCTAGGCGCCGCAGACCCTTACACCGGCAAGGTTGCCCCATTCAGCAGTTGGGGAACGACGGTAGACTTGAGAATGAAGCCTGACTTCGTAGCCGCAGGCGTGAGCATACTCTCGGCTAGAAGCAGTTTCTCAAGCCTAACCCCATGGGATAAGGATGAAAGGCTGACCTACGCATCTGGAACGAGCATGAGCGCCGCAGTAGCCAGCGGAATAGGGGCCCAGTTCGCCGAATACTGGATGAAGTCCGGGAAGAAGGAAAGCCTCAGAGAAGCATTCCTCAAATTCGAGAACAATATAGCCGAGCGATACAATCCCTACTACAAGGACTTCGTTACGGGACGCGGCATCCTAATCCCACCATAACGCCTGGATGCAGAAGTCTTATATACAAACCTAGAAGGCATCCAGCCAGAATGAACTGGAAAATACTTCCCATAATCTTAGCGGCCCTCTTGGTAGCTCTACCGCTAGCCGCGGCCCAGACAACCGCCACCACGAGCATACTAGTAAACGTTCTAGATGAAGACGGCTCACCCATATCAGGGATCGAGGTCATAATAGCAAACTCGTCAGGGATACTTGAGACTGTGGCCACGAACTCTACCGGATGGGTAAATGTGACAGTTCAGGCGGACGCCGACTTCGACGCCTTGATAGCGACAAAGGGTCCGATAGCATGGCTCGGCCAGCTAATCGCCTTCAACACGACGAATGAGATACACATCTGGCTGAATGATACCTCAAGCTGGCACAAAGTTAACGTAACAGTCATAATAGGCTCTGAAGAGGGCACGATAACCTTCAACGCCACGCTCAAGGCAAACGCCTCGAACCCGATATCGGTTGAGGTTTCAGACCTGCAGGCCCCGGTCTTCATATACGTCCCGGCGTCGGATCCGGTAGCGGTAGCCGTTATCGCCCTGCCGGAGAACGTCACAAAGAACCTGGTCACCTACAGGCTTGAGAACATAACGATAACATACGCCAATGGGTCGGTCGCCTACACGAACGAGACTCAGATAAGCGTGGACGCATCCATCGAGTCCATAGAAATCAAGTACTCGCCGACGGCCCCGATGTTCCTAGGAATCCCGCTCCAGACTTGGGTGGTAATAGGCTTGATCGCCATCCTCGCCGGAATCCTCGCAGTAGTCGTTAGAGTGAAGAAGGCCGCCCAGGCAGTCCTAAGACGCGAGCGCAGAACCCTCAGGGACTACGAGCTGACAAACAACCATAACGGCATCCTCTTCCACGCAATAGAAGCATACAACCTAGAAGACAAGCGCAGGCTTGCCAGAAGGCTCTTGAGGAGAGCCGACTAACAACCTTAATTAATTTCGCTGACGCTAACGAGGTGAATGCGAATGATGGCCTGCCAGCCGTGGGATAAAGAATGCTGGCTAAAACAGCAATGCGGCGCAACAGACTTCACATGCCAAGTCATGAAAGACCAGGAACTCTACTCCTACCTAATCGGATCCTATTGCCGCGATCCGCCCGCATGCACCCAGCGGGGCCGCCTGCCGGCAGAGCTATTATTCCCGATATTCAAGGCATGTGAAGAAGAGTCAGCAGGGGATCCGGAAAGATTCCTAAACTGCATCCTAGACATGAGAGACCTAATTTATGAAAGCCTGAACCACGTTAAGGAGGTGTTAAAGAAGTGAGCGCCGCCCAACCTAATGGTCAGCAGAACGGCTTCCAGCGTCCAGCCCAATGCGATCCAAACGACTACGCCTGCATCGCGCTCCAATACGATGA
>QMRH01000086.1 GCA_003650675.1 Thermoprotei archaeon
AATATATAGTTTATGACTTCGCTGGGCTAGGTCTCTACTTCCCGAAGCACATTTTCAACCCAGAATGGCATCCAACACGCGACACAATTAATGATGCAGTCTGGGAAATCAGCTGGCAAGACTGGATGAGCGACTATACAGGTCCAATACCCGAAGAAGTTGGCGATTGGAGTCCGGGTGATCCGATACCGACGGGACTGGCGGACGCTAAGGCTCTAATTAATGCTGGTCCCTACTACTTTGTAACTTATAATGCAGATGCTAAAACTGCAGTCGTGAAGAAGAATCCGAACTACTGGGTTCAGAGCCCAGTAATCGCAGGCATCGACGCTGCTGGAAGAATTGATCCTGAAACCGACTATCCATTCGACGTGATAATCGAGAATGTTGGAGCAAAGGACAATGTAACTGGAGAGCTAACTCCAGTATCAATTGACAGAATCGAAATCTACGTTGACGGCGAATATGCAACTGAAATAGTGGTTGGTGCGTCGATAGATCCGTTTGACTACTCAGCTTACAGCGTGCCCGGCTGGGTACTCAACCTGCCATGCGGAACCTACAATGTAACAGTGCTAGTATATGAAACTGGGGTTGATGAGCCTCTGGCTAGCACTTACAAGATAGTATATGTAACCATCAGAGAAGACCTCAACTATGACATCAAAGTTAGAATTGACGACGTACGTATGGCAGCCAAGGCTTTCGGTTCTGCTCCGCCACCATTCCCAGGAAATGAAAGATGGGACGAAAGAGCCGACGTTAACGACGACTACAAAGTTAGAATTGACGACATAAGGCAGATAGCAAGCAAATTCGGGTGGCCTTAACAGTATAAAAACATATTTCCCCCTTTTTTATGTGCTGATGGTAACTTGGTTGTTCAGCAGAGAGTAAATCAAAAGCCATGTTTCTGCTTTAAAGCTGGTCCCGTCTGGAAGATGGCTGGCGGGTTTACTGTGGCTGGTGCAAAGGGTTATGGTGTTGCCAGAAGCATTTTCAAGTAGTGGTGGCAAGTTAATTCGTACTCCTGGTGAGACTGGCACCAGCGGCAAAGCAACTGCTTGGACTGACATCTATAATATGTCATTCGGATGGCAGTAACTATCGGCTTCAACCAAGACAACCTATATTGTTTGTTAGCGCTTTTGCAGAACCTCGAACCTACGCTTTAATCGAGCCCACTGCTACGGTCTGTGGAAATCCTTTCATTTAAGCTTATGCATGGTGGAATGGCACTTACTTCAATCAGACCGGCTGGGATGCTTAGCATTACTTAGACGTTTGACGGGTATGAGTGGAAGCAGGCGGCAACGGCCTTTCCTCTGCATATGTTGGAAACTAGTTAGTAATTTTCTCCCCTTTTCCTTTATTCTGATAGGTTATTTGGTATTCATTTTTGTTGTTTAGAATTTTCAAAATAGAAGATAATTCCGGAACGCTTAAATTTGATACAGTTTAATGTTATATTGAAGGTTAGGAGAAGGGAGAAGGAAAAATGAAAAGTAAGTTAATAAGCTTGGCAGTGGCTTCACTACTTCTTATAACATTGCTATCTCCACTGTCTATATCCGCAGTTCCACATCAGACTGAACCTCAAAATCCACCGCCGGGTACAGGGGCAGCAATGTGGATTGAGCCGAGAACAATTAACTTTGACACTTCTACTGTTAGTGTAGGCTACAAGTTTAATGTAACTGTGTTTATAAGGACTAACCGTTCAGCTACGGCTTGGCAGTTCCAGCTCTACTATGACAACAATTACTTTAAGGCCATCAGATGCGGCTATGCTGGTGATCCAAGCTATGTTGGAGCTTCAGGGCAAAGCATGTTCTTCAAGGGCCTATCTACAATAGGTGTTGAGCCGGCTTTCACCCCTGGAGGAGTATTGCACGGAGAATCGCTTTTAACTGGTACACGTGATCCTGAGCCTAACGGTGCTGCTTTGTCATGGATTGAGTTTGAGGTTATAGCCGTTCCAGGCAAAGGTGAAACTGTGAGTTTCGAGTTGGATATTGCTACTGCCTATCCCGAGGACACCTACTACATAGGAATTAACCCCGACACTCAAGTAGAAGAGAAGTCACCTATGGAGGTTTACAATACTCTCGTGACATTCACTTGGAGTCCACCTCCAAGTCCCTACTTGGGCATTGAACCGACTTCAAGATTCTATGACCGCTACACTCAATGGGTTGGCACAACCTTCACCGAAGACATTTACATCAAGGAGCTGAGCTCAGCCTGGTACTTGGTTAATGCATCATTCATGCTCACCTACAACGACACATTCTTAGAAGTTATTGACGTTACGCTAAACCCGGATTGGAATGTTAAACGCAATAGCGGCTTCAACGCAATACTCAGCGGCACAGATAGACTGCTGGCGCTGCAGTCGGACACGGACTTCGGTTGGGACTGGATCGTTACTGGTCTAACCGAACACAGTGCAGCTAATAGTTCGACAAACCTTTACGGCGTCATTGCCTTAGGACTCCTAGATGCATATGAACTAACCGGGAACACAAGCTACTTTGACGCTGCAAAGAATGTAGCAGATTTTATAATGTATGGAAACGCGAGTGAAGGCGACTTCTACTACGGCTGGGACGGCTACTACTGGGGCTTCTCATTCGACTACAGATTTCTAGTACGATTCTCCGAAGTTTCTGGAAACACAACCTATAGAGACTACGCAATAGATGCATGGAACTGGGTAAAAGAAAACCGTGGCGAATACTATGGTGACGGAAACCAAACAGCATTGTACAACTACATGTACGCCCATTACGGCACTCACGGCGGTGCCATATGGCAGTCTGCAGACTTTGCGTTGGCAGCCCTTGCTTGTGGTGATACAGCATGGGCAAGAAACATGGCCGAGGTCATACGGAGTAACCTAACTAAAATAGATGAAGCCGACGGCTACAAGTATATCGGATGGGGCAAGGCTCTAGAGCTATTCGAAGCAGTAGACCCAACAACCTACGCCGCCGAAATTTCAGCTGTAATCGGTAACTTGACAGACACTCAAAACGCTGAGGGATTCTGGGACACTACGCCAGACGCCGACGCAGTTCAAAATACAGCATATGCAATTATGGGATTAATGGCGGTCGGCGAGGTAGACCCTGCAGTGAAAGGAGCGAAATGGCTTATTTCAACTCAGCTTGAAAACGGCGGATGGGGGACACCAGAGGAAATTTCAGAAGTTGATTCCGAGGCGGTTCAAGCGTTATGCGATGTGATGCAAGGTGGAAGATTACTCTTCTATGTTGAAACGAACAAAACATTGAGCGGCGATGTCCTAGTAGGAACCGTAACATTCAACATCACAATGCAGGGAGAGTATCCAACAGTTTACGAAAGCCCCCTAACATTTGCCAATGCTAAATTGTGCGACCACACTTTGCAGATTCCGTTGGGCCCCTCAGTGCCTGGGCTAGTTACCGTGGAGGGCTACTTGACAGTTCATATGCCGCACTTGGAAGTTGTTCCTAATGAAGTGGTGTTTGGGCCTGAGCCTGTGGTAGGGGAGGAGTTCACGGTTTCAGTTGACATTAAGCGTCTGCACTTTGCATGGAAGCTTATAGGTGTCCAGTTCAGAATGACCTACTGCGATGACATGCTTGAGGTTGTCAAGGTGGAGGAAGGAGACTTCTTCGAGCCATATGCGCCCTACGGAACATTCTTCTGCAGCTATGTAGAGCCAGACTATTATGGACCACACATACTGGTCGGAACACTGATACTGCCCAACGCAACGGGCTGCTGGGATCAATTCCCGCCCTACCCAGGCGCCGAATCGGGTGAACCCGGCGAGAACGGAACAATAGCTAAAATCACATTTAAAATAGTGAAGCAACTAGGACCTGAAAACCTAACATGCGCGGTCAATCTGTTCGATATAGTTATGATTGACGTAGAGGGCAAGGACGTACCGTTCGAATCTCCAGTAAACGGAACCTACACATGCCTTGGAATTTCTTACATGACCTTGCCGAGAATGCTGGATGTTTACGGTGGGGCTGTCAATAGAGGCTACGGCAGTATTCCGTTCCCTGCCCCACACGGTGGACAGGGTAATGCAAAGCCAATGGACATGGTTATTGCACAATCAGAAGTAACTCTATTTGCAAAAGCCACATACAACAACTGGCCAGAAGTAGACAAGATTGTAGCCTTCGAAATAATCGATCCATACGGAAATACTTGGGCAAAGCTATCAGCAAAAACGAATAGAAGCGGTATTGCTACTGTAACATTCAGGATGCCGTGGAACTGGACGGAAGACGCAACAAAATACTTCGGTGAGTGGACAGTGGTTGCATCAAGCGAGATAGCCGACGTTCTAGTAATGGACTACCTATGGTTTAAGTATGATTATCTAGTAAATATATGGAATGTGACAACGGATAAATACGAATACAAACACTTAGAACCAGTCAATATAGAAATCGAACTTGGAAC
>QMRH01000087.1 GCA_003650675.1 Thermoprotei archaeon
CTCAGCTCGATAGAACTTCAAATCTAGAACATACTAAGCTAAAGGAAATCCTGTCAGCCGACTTCTTAACAGAGGTTAAGGAAGCTGTCGAAGAGATCTGCAGGCTGTGGAAGAATAGGCGCGAATACAAGGAGCTCAACCATCACTTAGAAAAGGCTTTCTATGAGGCGAAAAGCAAGCTACGATAAACCCACGATGATTGTAGGAGATAGATTTACATTGACCGTAGTGAATTATAGACCTTCGTGATTACTGGAGGTGAAACTTTGTAATCACAGAATCGATTAAGCAATACTAAAGTTTCCATAGCTTATACGTTACTTGTCTAAAATCCTAGTTCCCTTCTTAGCCTTTGAAGCTTTTTGATAAGCTTACCATATCTGCGAATGTTTCTCCAGTTAATGATCTTTATAATCTCTTTTATCTCATGGAAGGAGCCTTCTACTAGCCATCGAGCCTGAGACTCGAATTCTTCAGTAGTTACGAGGAAAATCTGGCTGTTCCATATATCCCATGCGTGTTTTAATTTGGCTAAGGCCTCATAGAAATTGCCTTTAATTTGCACCTCGAATACTTTAACGGGATTTCCTGTCGGAACTCTTTTCCAGACAACATCCAAACGAAAACGATTCATGGGATATTCCTCTAAGACATAATAACCTTCAATTCTTCCTATATCAAGCAAACCCCTTTTTATCAAATCATGATCAGGCTCTGAATCCTCCTCTTGCATCTCCTGAGGTTCTTCCCTAGTTTCTTCACGTACTAACGGCTCCATCTCGATTCGGAAGCTTCTTAAACTATCAGCGAGCTGCTTGCCCAGTTCTGTCAATTCATAATGACGTTCTCTCCTTCGAACAGCTCCAAAACCTCTAAGCCACCTTAACCTAAACTCGATTTGATGCGGCTTTTCCCAAGTGGAGCCTAATTTTTTAAAATTAGCATACAAATCAGTAATCGTCATGGACCCATTCTGAAGCAGTAGCAAAATTTCGCGGATACCCCAGATACGTTCTATCAAGGATTGAATGACAAGCTTATAGTCTCTCGTACGCAAAACCTGCTCACCCAACTCTGTTAAGTGAAGGACTCCGTCTTTGTCGATTTCAGCTAAGCCTGTATAAATCAGTCCAGGTCTAAGAGAGTTAATAACCCATTTTTCACTAAGTCCTCTTTCCTTAGCTACTTGACTTGTGAGTTGCTTTAGAGTAATAGGTCTGCTTTTCACCTTATGTAACAACTCAAACAACATTTTGGGATATTCATTTATATGGCAAGGCAAGGGCCAGGAAGACATCATCCTTCCGCTAGGGCTTTCTTCGGGCACGTCAGCTAACAGTAAAATTTTACAAATATAAACATTTAAAATTGCCGTGAAGATAAATTAAAGCGGTTTTTCTTCAACTTCTTGAGCTTTTTATACTTAACCAAAGTCTTGACTGCACAGTCCTCTAGCGAGAGCTATTCGGTAACTAGCTCAGGAAGAGGCTAGCATGAGTATCTATTCAATCGCTTTCCGCAGTATGGGCAGTATTTCGCGTCTGCCGGTATTTGTCTGTGACAAAATCTGCACCTCTTCTTCTCCGTAGCAGGTTCATAACCCAGACCCCATAATAGCCCGTCCCAAAAACCACACATCCTACTTCAATACCCGGTAATCATCCACCTGAATAAAGCTTTCCATAATGATCTTTCGGGAGAAATATTATATTGGTTATAACGCGATTTTGTTTTGTCGGGAAATGCGTGGGGCCATAGTAGCCTTGCTTGTGGTTTCTATGTTGTTCCTAGGATTTTTCGCCGGTCTCAGCGTTAATCCATTGCAGTCGGTCTCAACCAAAGTCGTTACATCCACCGTTACCATAACCGCTCCATCCACCATTATCACCTCATCAAATAAGGGGACGCAAGCTCATTCCGTTGCCCAAACCATTACAGCTTATGTATCGAAAACTATCACCGAGATATTGGAAAAGACTTCATCGATAATCACATGTGTGAAGAAGACTATCACTACATTGCTAACTGAGAAAACTACACAAACTGTCACTACTACAACTACTTCACACATAACTCTCTCTAGAACAGTAACTATGACGAGAACCGCGACCTTAACCGAGACTGCTATTACCCATCTTACATTAACAGAGACCACGACACTTACCTCTTATACTACATTAACCAGCACGATAACCTCAACCAAGACTTCCACCACTTATTTTAAATCGACGAGTACCATGACATCCACAGTTTATACGACGAAAACCGTGATGACCACTGAGACTGCGGAGTCCGTTCAGATAGAGGGGGCGGAGGTCGATTTGGTAGCCACCGTCTATAAAGTTGTTGACGGAGACACGTTCGACGCGTTTCCTTCCGGTAGGGTGAGGCTCGCAGATATAAACGCGCCAGAACTAGACGAGGCAGGCGGACAAGAGGCTAAAGACGCTCTGACCAATCTTGTCCTGAATAAGAAAGTTTACTTAGACGTTGATGACCTATATGTCATGGACAAGTACAACAGGCTGATATGCGTCGTATTCATAGATTACAACTCAACCCACGTCCTGAACGTGAATAAATGGCTGATCGAAAACGGCTACGCGCAGACCACAGATTATTCAAACGAATTCGATCCTGACACCTGGACATTGTACAACAAGAAAATATAAAAATATAATATAATATCGAGTAATTCACTCGATGCAACTAAAATCCGAATTATCAATTTAGTAGACTTGTTAAATATTAACTTGGTACAGCTTGCCACTCTTATCTTGTATAGTGTTCTACTTCTTCCTTAAAACTTACCTTCCTCCAAGACAAATATTCATGATATGATAACTGGAGTCGAATGGATCATCATTGCTTTTCTCGTCCTAGTAGTCGTGATTGTAGTAGTGGTCCTGTTATTAACTAAATTGTTAGCAAGTAAATCGGAAGAGAAAGAAGTGTATTATCCGACTCGAATTTGTCCTAAATGTGGTAGGAACCTCAGCCAGCTCCCTGACGACATCAAAAACTGCCCCTACTGCAGCAACGAACTCGCCTGAACCCTTAGATGAACCTAGAATTGGCCACTTTCTTGCTGACAAAAATTTATACCAAGCTAAATAGGGGTTTAAAATGCGTCTTTCTGCTCTAAATGCGGCAGATATACTGAAGAAGGATCCGAGGTAAGGTTCTGTCCTTATTATGGCACTAGCTTCTATCCTAGGCATGAACTTGAAAAAGGGAATAAAGGATGCAGACAAAATGAACTCCGAAAAAGTTGTAGAGTTAAAGGCCGCTAAGGTCAAGTGGTGGGACATTAGGAAACATCTTAGAAGAAGCGCTCAGAGTGGGTGAGCTAATACTAACCTGTTAAACTAATTCTGTTTTTATTCTTTCAATTAAATATCCTATTAGAGCTCTACCAATGTGCGCTAATGCAAAAGTTAGTGTTTTTGAAACACCTGATACATCTCCCTTGGGGCCGGAATGTTGAGGAGGTAAATTTCTAAGAGAAACATAACCTTCAAAGATAGGACGCATTTCGGGTTCTATCAGACCTGATTCCAGACCTAGGCTAACTAACTTACCTAACGTACATCTATCTGGGATAGATATCCCTTTCCTTAAGAGTAATTTCTTCAGTATACCATCAAACGACAAACAAATTTTACTATTAGCTTCATATATTTTGTTTTCCCTCATATCAGATATACCATCGATTAATATTTTTGCATGTTCCCCTAGCCCTAGTTTTTCTAATATGCTAGCAAACTCATCTTCTTCTTCTAATAATCCAAGTTCAATCTCTGTAGAAGAAATCACTTGACCATGAGAAAGACGTATTCCAATCTTCTGTAGCTCTTTATTTAATTTTTCTTCAAGTTTTTGATCATCTTTTGTGAGGAATGCTAGAAAGCCAAGTAAAGATTTTTCCTCGCATCCAAAAACAAAATCTCTGATTTTTTTCTCAGGATGCCAAGGATAATAGCTTATTAATCGTTCTCCAAAATATTCTTCAATTTTAGAAGGTAGCGGTGTTATCCATTCTTTACCATAGTCATTTGTCCAAGCAAAATGTTCATATAATCTCTTTGCAATTGCTGCCCGTCTTTTACCGGTTATTCGCAACGAGTAGCTCCTACTCTAGAGCTATTTATAAACGTTCTTCTCCTTTACTGGTAAATTTTGGCGGAAATCCCACCCCCCGCACCAGCTTATCTGCCGAGCTTTTGGGAGGTTTATTGAGTGAGGTATAATTAGGTCTCTAGTGATTTTCTCTTGGATATGAGGGTTGGATTGGCTGGGCTTGTCATCTTTCTCATGGTTTTGGGTGGTTTGGCTGGGTTTTATGTGGGGGTTACATGTGCGGGGACACGGACGATCGTCTCGGCTACTACTTTTACGGAGAGCGTTCCGGTTACCGTTGTTGAGACTAGGCTTCTTA
>QMRH01000088.1 GCA_003650675.1 Thermoprotei archaeon
ACTTTGGTTCTCTCGACGTAGATGCGCTCTTTGGTCCAGTAGCGTGTTTTGGCGGGGCGTATGTGAGGGAAAATCAGGCGGTATTTGGAGTCGAACAATAAAACGTTTGTGATTGCGTTAAGGGTTTCTTTGCCGAGCTCAATCTTATTGACGACGATTTTGACGCGAATGTTTGGGTCAAGTCCCACGCGCCAAGCTGTGTAAGCGATTGAAACAACACTTGTCTTGGCATGTGCGCGAGGCGCGGCAATCACAATACTTTTGTACTTTTGGTGGGCCTCACACCATTCCTCGTGCATGGGTGCGAGGGGAAAATCAAAAACGAAGCGGAGGTAAGCCTTGAAGTCGGACCGGCAAGCGGCTCGAAGTTTTTCCAGGAGAAGGGAGTCCTTCACACAAAGAATTTAGGGAAATTGTAGGAAGGAAACAAGTTAGCGGGATGAGGATCCTTCCAACTTCTTCACGAACTCCTCAATTTCCTTTCGCTCCTCTTCAGAGAGACCCTCTCCAACACCCTCCGCGCGTGTTCTAACCACAAGGTCAAGAGCTCTGACGAGATCACCCCAGTTTGTAGGCCTCACCCCAGAGTCCAACGCTTCATTTATCCGGCGAAGCAACTTGACGAAGATCTGATTGAGATCGGCTTCATCCCCCGTGGAAACCGACTCCACCTCCACTTGGTCCTCGTCGTTCTGAAGGCGAGAAACCTCTTCCATCACCTCTCCTACCTCAAACCGCGCATCCCGAATAACCTTCCGAACCGTCGGAGCACTAACTCCACAAAATGCGGCGGTTTTAGACACAGAGCCAGTCTTCTGGTAGGTTTCGATGATCCTCTCTTTTAAGAGGTTACTGATCGGCTTACGCCCACGTGCCATGTCTTTCCTCCCAAACTTGCTGAAGATAGTGTTCAAGCTCCACGATTTGGAACTCGTCGACAACCAAAAACCGCTCACACCTAATCGGTGAGCCGGCGACACACATCAGAATGGGTGAACCGTGCTTAGCGAAAATCAAGCACGGCTCACCCGGAAAGTCGCGAGCAACCTGTTCAGCTTCATGAAACGCTTCGCGTAACTCCTTGTCCACCCCACGCTTTAGCGAGCGCAACAGCGAAAAGTGCCTGAGGTACTTAAGCACAAAGTAGTAAGCGTGGGGTAGATCATAGTAATACGTCTCCCCCTTCAGCACCGCCATCGACATCCCCTGAGGGTGCTCGAAGGGTTTCATCGTCTTCAGAAACCTCTCCTCCAGGCGCTTCTGCGACTGCTCTGTCTTTGAGAGCGCGTCGAACATCGAAGATCCTCCCTCCTAATTCTTCACCGTAAAACTCTGTCAAGACCTCACGTTCCAGCTTTAGCGCAAGTTCGGGCTGTAAACGAGCGTCAGTCGATCGAAATGTGGTCCCGTCTTTGTGAACATACCAGCCCCCTCCTTTCTTCTTCCATAACCCAAGATAAGCTCCCATCTCCAACACGAACGCTCCGTCGTCAAACCCACGATCAAAGTAATAATCGACTTCAGCGGTTCTAAACGGACGACCCACCTTGTTCTTAACCGCGGTGAGTTGGATGGTGATCCCTACAATTTCGTTTCCCTTTTTCAGCAACTGTTTGCGCTTGAGCTGCAGTTGAACAGCCGCGTGAAAATCGAGCGCGTGACCACCTATTTTCGCGACACCACCGCCACCGAAGGGCCCCATCATCGGACGTTCTTTTTGCTGGTTTATCCAAATCAACGCCACCTTCCGCTCCCAAATCAAATCGGTGATTTTTCGCAGAATCCGTGACAGTACCCTTGCGTGAAGTGCAGTTGCCTTATCAGAAAGGTCCTCATCAACCTCTTCCAGGACGGGTGTCGCGGCAAGAGAGTCAACCCCGATTAACACGGGGACGTCGGGGTTCCGCTTGCGTAACTCATCGCACAGGAAAGTCAACTGGTTACCTAGCTCCTGCAAATGACTCGGTTGAAACACCAGCAGTTTGCTCGGATCGATCCCGAATAGTCTACTCCAATCGTCAGTGTAAGAGTGTTCAGTGTCCGCCAGAATTGCGACGCCTCCCAGCTGCTGACACATCCCTAAAGCGGACGCAAGAACCGCGCTTTTTCCCACGGATTCAAACCCAAAGATTTCGACCATCCGCCCCAATGGAACCCCGCGCTTACCCAACACGAAATCTACGGGTAAGAGCCCCGTGGGTACGAACGCATCGGGCGAAGAAAACATGTCTCTTTCATCCTCCAAAAAACGTAAGGACCCTTCTCCAAACCTCTTGCAAAACTCGTTCACCAAATCCTCCATCAGTCACCCCCTAACAAGGTTTCTAGCATCTGTTTGAGTTGCGCTGGATCACGAACCGATTGTTGGGACTGTTGAGATTGAGGCTGAGGTTGGGGCTGGGGCTGGGGTTGAGGTTGTGATTGTTGTGGAGGCTGAACATTCTGAGGCTGCTGCTGCGAAACCGGTGCAGTAACAGGATTGGTTTGCGGTTGGTTTTGTGGTGCGCTCTGTCCCTGGCTTTGACCCTGGAGGGCATTCGGTCCTCGTCCCTGAAGCGCACCCGCACTTTGTGCCATCGCGTTCAATCTCGTGATGTTTACATGAATGCCCTCGTCTCGCAATATCTCGACCAACTGCGAAGGTTCAACCGCAGAGTACACAGTTTTCAGGTTCGGAATGTCCTTCAGGAAAGAAGAATCAATTTGGCTAACTTCAGGCTCAGGGAGAACCTGATACCGCGTACCTATTCCAGTGCCCTCCCGAATAATCACCAAATTACGACCGTACATTGGGTCTGTTATGTCGCCCCACTTCCCTTCAACAATCAACCTCGCGACATCCGCCCAAACCGATGCGGGCATTGGCCAAATTTGTACCCCATCCTGTGGAGCGTCCAGATCGACAATACTGACCAGGAAGCGCTCGATCGTTCTGATTGTGTTCCCCATTATGACGCCAGTTGACAGGATCTCGCAGACCAAACACTCGGGCTGGGTACACAAGACTGGACGGCTTCCGATCCAATGGAGCCTCACCGCGTGGTAAAAGGGCTCGTTGGGATCCAGTGGCGGGAGAATCCTAATGTGGTTCTCCCCCTCCCGAGGTCTCCAAAAACCTCCTCTCTTCCTTCTTTCTAGATCCCTTCGTACCTGCTCAACGTTCATCGTAACACCTCCTTTTTATTAGTCTTCTACTATTATGTCACCTTCCTCGCCCCAAAACTGACCGATGGTAATCTCGACAGGGATTACCAAATCGGTATCAGCAACGGGGCGCTCCATTACCATTTTTACTAATTGCGCGACATCATCAACAATTTCCTCTTTGCACTCAACGTACAACGCGTCATGTACGTTCAAAACCACGTGCGCATCAAGCCTCTCCTTCTTAAAGAGCTGAACCAGGATCGCCATCGATTGGTTAGTGTGCATCGCGACCACGGATTGAATGGGGAAGTTAATCGCCTGTCGTTCCCACTCGGACAAAAACTTACCGGGACCAAAACGGCGCGTCGCACCGAATAGGTTGCGAATGATTCGCTTGCTTTTGGCCTCCTCGACAATACGGTGCATGTATTCGCGAATTTCCGGATAAGTGTCGAAGAAGCTTTCGTACAGTGCGGTCGCTTCCTCCAAGCTAAGATCAAACTGCTCAGCCACACTCGAGGGGCCACGACCATAGCAAACACCAAAATTGAAAAACTTCGCAAGTTTCCTTTCGTGATCGTCAATTTGCTCCAAAGGCTTCTTGAACAAGTAAGAAGCGGTAAGCTTGTGCAGATCCACACCTCTCTGGAGAGCGTCAAGCATTGTTTTGCATTTCGAGATGTACGCAACGACTCTTAGCTCCGCTTGACTGAGATCAGCCTCGATCAGTTTGTATCCTGGTGGCGCCACAAAAATATTCCTTACCGAGGTCTTTGGGATGGTTTGAAGCGGAGGGTCAGTACAACTCAACCGCCCCGTCACAGTCCCAGTCACCTTAAAGTCGGGGTGTACCCTCCCGTCTTCCTTCACGAACTGATAAATCCCACCTCGACCTCCTGCCAAATAAGTGGAAAGCACCTTGTATCGCTTCCTCAGCTTCAACAAAAGCTGCGGAACACGATGCACCTTGGCCAACTCACGAAGCGTGTCCTCGTTGGTGGACGCTGCTCCCTTTGCGGTACGAAATTTAACAGGGAGCTTGAGCACACCAAACAAAATGTCCTGCAGCTGTTTGGTCGAACGCCAATTAAACCTTTTTCCGACTTCCTCGAACAACTCCTCCTCGATTTGCGCGATCTCCTCTTGTAGCCTCTTTGAAAATTGGGTTACCTTTTGGCGATCGACGGAAATCCCGTAGTACTCAACCTCTGCGAGTGCT
>QMRH01000089.1 GCA_003650675.1 Thermoprotei archaeon
AAGGTATGCCTGCTACACGAATATTTGCAGATTATCCGGGATCTAACACTGCTCATGATCATGTTGCCAGGTTTGTGAACCACAATCTTCAGAAAAAATCATAGAATTTGGTTTAAAACATGGATATGGTCAACCTATCAAGATAGACGGAGTTGTAGCTTTTCACCCATGGTGATACGAAAACCCCTATCTAAGGATTATGCTCGCAAAAATGATAGGCCAGATGTTTGGTATATTCATTCTAGCTGTACAGGGAAAAATGTTGAAGGTTTAGAAGGTTGAGGAAATTCTTGGATAGGGGATCACACAGCCATGGATTCTCAAAACTCTTCTACATAAGCTTCACTAATCTTTCCTTCCTTTAATATAAAACGCGTAATACTTTTGAAAATATAAGAAGTATTTTTAAAGTCTTCTGCAAACAGAGATAGCGAGAAAATATGTCTTCGAAAAGAAATCCTATAAAGGAAAATTGCCGCACGTTACGAGATCATCAAGAAAAATGTTCAGTTCGTCACGAGGTCATCATGTTGCAGACTGGAGCGGTTTCATCATCGTTATGATGATACCTGTGGTGGGATATAAATTGGATGGTTGTTGGTGTTGAGGGTATGTTTTAAATAGGGGTTTGGGTGTGGTATTAGTTGGGGTTTGTGGTGGCTTTGGCTAGGCGTGCAACCTTGGATGATGTTGTTAAGGAGCTTAGGATACTTTTTGATTTAATATATGATTTTAGGGGTAGGATTGATTCTCTGGAGAAGAGGTTGAGGAGTATCGAGAGGAGCTTTAATGCTGTGGCTGAGAGGTATGAGAAGGCGGTAGCTAGGCTCGAGGAGCGTAGCAAGGCTTTCGAGGAGAAAATAAGTGAGCTCGAGGAGAGGCTTGACGGATTCCATAGAGAGGTGGTCGGGGACGTGAGGAACTCTGTCGACGGTCTCGTTAAAAACTATATCAAAGATATGAGGGCGGTTGCAGCCAGCTATGGGGAGGTTAAAAACCTTGCTGAAGCTCTTCAGGTTGAAAGCAAGGATCGGAGTATGGTCCTTATGGATCTTTACCAGGAGTTGAAGGGAGAGATTTATGTGCTACAGAATCAGGTGGGTGATGTGAAGCGGCTTTTAACCCTGATGGATGCAGGCTACATGAATGAAATTAAGGTTCTTGAAAGCCGTATAAATGAACTTAAAATGCTGTTAACCAGCTTTGAGGTAAAGTTGTCTGAGCTGGAGTCACGGGTCGCCTCGAAAGGTAAACGTAAATGAGCGTCAAGAGAAAGGTGGGGTTAATCCACCTAACTCCAGTTGTATTAACCCTCATATTTTCTACAGTGTTTGCCTTACTTTATTCTGGAAGCACCTTGTTAAGCGAGGAGATCGCACCTTTTCTCAGGGAAGACACGTTGGAGGCATCCATCTACAATGCCTTTATCTTCTTCCTTCTAACAGCTTTAGGGACAATAGTATTGTTGCTTCTTTCCCTTAAGCGGAAGCTAAGCCTCCTAAGGATGTTCTTCATCGTAACAGTCACAGTCGTCCTCTTCTCCTTTTATCAAATACTACTGCTGGTTGTCTTCGAGAAAGCTTATGGACCTGAAACCCTACCCGACGACTTCATCTTCCTCTTTATACCCCTCCTCTTAACCCTTTTCTCAAGCTATATTATCTTCTACTCGCAGAACGAAATCCTGGTTATGGTGTTAACGATTCTTTATGGTAGTGGGCTGGGCACCCTTCTCGGAGCAATGTTGCCACTCTGGAGTATAATTGCAATAGGATTGGTGATGTCCATATACGACCTTTACTCGGTATTTAGGGGGCCTCTTAAAAAGATAATAGATGTGGTGGCGGGAACCCCTAGAGAGGGGGAGGAGGGGGAGAGAAAAGATCAAGTGATGGTTTTACGTGGTGTCGCCGTACCCTTCAGGGGGCTTAACATAGGACTAGGGGATCTAGTATTCTACTCGATGTTCAATACCGTAACATTTATGTCCGAAAAATATACACCTCTAGCAACATTAATGGTTCAGGCCGCCATAATCCTAGGATCCTTCCTAACCCTACGGGGCCTAGAAAAATATAAGGCTATGCCGGCCCTACCCCTCCCAATATTGTTCTCCACCATGGTTATAATATTATGGATGTTAATACCCTAACCTATAACATTTTTCGGAAGCTTCCCATCAATCAATCGGATTTACTGAGATAGTTAAGCTGTTTTGAGATGATATTCCGCTGGCATAAACTTAATAACCTACTACTAAAAAGAATGGCCTGATGCAGGATTTGAATACGGGCGGTAACAGCTCAAATGCAGTGAACTATATCTTTTATATTTGAGTCTAGGTGATGGACGCTATGCTCCAAGCTTGAATAGATTAAATTTAAATAGAAACACCTCTTTAGAGGGCTTATATTATTTATCCTAATCCCAGTTTTTGCAGGTTCCTAGAATCGATTGGAGTTTATTGAGTTCGACGTGCCCTCGTCTCCCGAAAAGTGTTAAGAGACAAAGCCTTACGGAAAGTCTGTAAACACATTTATACCAGTAGCCTAGCGTCTTTCCAAGCGAATCGTAATATTTATATTACTGTAATACATGTATTATGGGAGTTCATTATGCCTGTTGTGAGTGTTAGAGTAAGTGAAGACATCAAAAGAAGGATGGAGAAGCTTAGGTACATTAATTGGAGTGAAGTTATTAGAAGAGCTATAATTATGGTTCTAGAGGAGGAAGAGGGGAGGAATTTAGCTAAAGCAGTAGTGCTTAATGAGAAAATAAGGAAAAAGGCTCCCGATGGATGGAGTAGTGTAGAGGTTATAAGATACTGGAGGGAGCACCGTTATGGAGAGAGTGGTGAGCGATGCTAGTGTTATAGTTAAATGGTTTATCGAGGAAGAGTATTCCGATAAAGCTCTGGAACTAAGAAATAAACATATAAATGGAGAAATCAGCATAATTGCACCTGAACTACTATATTATGAAGTTCTTAATGCATTGAAATATAGTCGCCTCTTCGAGCTAGAGGAACTTAAATTAGCTGCATTATCTCTCTCAAATTATGGCATCAAGCTTTATTCTCTAAAGGGAAGACTGGCAGAGAATACTGTGGAAATAGCTGTAGAAAGGAATATAACTGTTTACGACGCTGCGTATGTGGCCTTAGCAATTAATTTAGACACTGTTTTATATACAGCTGATGAAAAACTAATACAAAAACTTGGAGAAAAATATGAAAACGTTGTAATTCATATATCTAAAATACCCTAACTTACGAATATCAATCAATAGAAGAGACTGTTCAGGACAATAACTCACAAAAATATAAGTTTCCAAACTAATGGAAGGAATTCACCCGGCACTCTTGTTCGCTGATTACTAATAATATGCCAAAAAGAGGAAGGAAATGTCTACGGTAGAGAGAACAAAAGAATATTTGAAGAATTAAAACGAGCCTGGAGAATCAAAACTCCCGACGTTCTGGAAAGGGGCTCTCCACATCGTAGTCTTCCACGGAAACGATTGGATCGGCATCCTCGTGAATAATCTTCAAGGAGATCTACTAGATGCGGTTGCTGCTAGGTCGATTAGAGCCCTTCGCCGCTTCAAAACAACCTGAGGAGAAGCTCACCAGATTTTCGGCTTGTATGCTCATATTCTTAAGCTCGGTGAAAGATGAAACTGACCCAAATTATTAACTTTAGCTAGGGCGAAAAGCTCTGGTAGTATTCCGATAGCCGATATGTATTTAAATTATTACCGCGATGGTAATAATTGAGATGGCGTACTACGATTTGTGGGCTGTGTTGTGGAGCTGGAAGAGGGAGTTCACGGTAGCAGAGTTCAAGTCTACTTTCCCCAGCCCCAGCCCGAATAAGGTCTTGCACGACATGGCCAAGAAGGGTTTGTTGGAGAAGGTGGGTTGGGGCAGGTATAGGGTAAACTCCCCAAGGGAGTACTTGGAGATGAAGTTTAACGTTAAGGATGCATATGAGTTAGTCAGAGAGGCTGGGATGGATTACGCGTTCACGGGTCCTGACGCCGTCTTCTTCTGGATCAAGGGAGGATATAACGTGGACCGGTTCTTCGCCTTCTACCCGATCCACTTGAAGGTCAGGAAGGGCGATTTAGAGGATTGGAAGAGGTTCTTCGGATCCAAGGGCAGGAGTTTTCACGTGAGCGGTGAGCCTGTTAGGAGGACCCTGTTCGGAACCTTCTATGTCTTATACCCCGAAGATGAGTTTAGAGCTGATGAGGTTGAAGGCTTCAAGGTCATAC
>QMRH01000090.1 GCA_003650675.1 Thermoprotei archaeon
TGTAAAGATATTGACTGAAGATACTCATAGAGATAGAGCTAAAGTATTTCCTGAAATAGTTGAAGAATTTAAGAAGATGAACATTCCAGATTCAATATTAGATGGAGAAATACTTGCTTTTGACTTTCATTCTAAAGTAGTAGGTAAGAATGCTAGAGCTAAAAGAGAAATAGGAGAACTAATTCCAAGAGAAGATACAGCAGCTATCACAGCAGCTAAGTCTCTTCCTAAAGACTATAGAGAAAAACTAGTTCTAGTGATTTATGACATTATGAAACTTAAAGGAAAAGACTTAGTGAATCTACCTTATTCTGAAAGAAGAAAGACTTACGTTAATCTAGTAGGAAATAAATACAAATACATTGACTATGTTAGAGGAGATTTAGCAAAGACTATGCAAGATTTCTTTAGACTAGTGAAAAAGTATAGAAGTGTTAAAGGCAGTGAAGGAGTAGTATGTAAAGATGCTAATTTCAAGTATCCAGTTAAATACAAAGGTGAAAATAGATCTGAAGATATGATGAAGATCAAGAATCTAAAAGAGATAGATGTAATAGTTTTGGGTATTAAAGAGAAGAAATCAAAGAAGACTGGAGAACCTTTAGGAACTTACATGTATGAATGCTACATTAGAATTCCTCCTGAAGAAGTAAAGAATTGGTATCCAAATGATCTTAAAGAATACAATGGTAAAATCTATGCAAAGATAGGAATGAGTTATGGAACTTCTGTTAAGTGTAAAATAGGAGACATTATTACTGTAATGCCTATTAGAATAAGATTCTACACTAAGAATGGAAAGAAAAGAGTAACGTGGATGTTTCCATATTTCAAGGAAAAGAAACCTGAAAAGAAAGATGCTGATCCATTGAGTGTAGCAGAAAAACTTGCTAAATTAGGAACTGGTCCTCCTCCTGAACAATTAGATTGGGAACATGATCTTGAAACTGTTATTAGAATTAGAATGGTTACTTGTCCTTTCTATGCAGACTATTCAATATGTCCATTAAGAAAAAGATTTGGAATAAGAAGGGCAATAATGAATCTAGCAAGAGTAGAAGAAGAAGTTCTCAAATATCCTGTTATGTGTCCATTAGCTAGTATCTTCAAATGTCCATATTTGAAACCTTACTATTATGGTTTTATAGGTGTCAAATACTATCCAGAATTAAGTGAAGAAATAGGATACTATGTAAATGAGAATGCTCTTCCTAAATGGTTAGTAATGAAGTTACAAGGAAAATACATGGAAATGCCTCCTGGAGAACATGACTTTGTAATGGAATCTCATATATTGACTTCTAAATTTGTACCAGGAGAAAAGAAAGTCCCTGAAGTAGGATCTCAACATATGGATTGGAGAATATCAGTTAATGGATATTTGATAGGATGGTCAATAGTGGGAGGAAATGTAAACAAACAAATCACTCCTAAAAGACTACTTGATAATATTGGTAAAGGATTCAGGGCAGAAACTAAAGCTAGACAACCTAAGTCTTGGTTATTCAAAGACAAACCAATAGCTAAAGGAACTGATTGGAAAGCAGGAGATACAGTACCTGAAATGTTTGATGTTAAAGTAGGACAAGGAGAACCTAGAGGAAAGATGTTTGTAATGACTAGAGGAAAAGCAATATTTGGTGTTCAGAAACCTTTCTTCCATGAATATTTCTTAAAGGATGATAGATACTTTAAAGACTGGACTAGAATAGTAGTAAGAGCAGTTAAAGCACCTAAATTAGATCCTGAAACTAAAGTTCCGATAAAAGGGAAATATGAAACATTGTGGAGAGTCATGATTCCTAAAGATCAATGTCCATATGCTATTTCTAATAGAGCAATGAAAAAAGGATATGTTCCTCCAGAAAGTAATCCTACTCCATTCCCAATAGAATGGACTAAGAAACATTTCAAAGAACAATTGGAGAAATGGCTTAAATGGTTAGAGGAAAAGAAAGGAATCAAAGTAGAACTTTCAAAGATCAAGTATACGTTCTCTATGCATTCTTGGAGAGGTCCTATTCATGTAAGAGGACAATGGATTAGACAATGGTATCTGTTCTTAGATGATAAGGGAAAAGGTAGTGTTAGAACATTTAGATTAGAAGGTATGCCTCCTTTCGATCTAATATTGTTAGCATGGAATGAGGGAAGAGATAGTAGAAAGTATTTAGACTGGGAAGGAAAGACTCCTCCAATGTCTAGATTTAATCCTAACAAGGAATTGTATGGTCAAATGAAAATACTTGAGAAAGGAACTGTAGAATACAAGACTGAAAAAGTAGATGGTAGAGAGGTAATAACATTGAACTTTGGAGATAAAGGACAGTTCTTTACTGGTGAATGGCAATTGATACAGGAAGATCCAGATTCAGATGCTTATACTCTTAAAAGAGTGAAAAAACTAGAAAAGGAAATTCCATTTGTTCTTCATTTGCATTGTGTAGGAGACAAGAACAATTGTCATTGGGATATTAGATTCAAGAAGAATGGTTACTTAGATGAATTCAATTTGTATGGAGACATTAGAGAACTAAAAGAAGGACAAGAAGTAGAAGCACATAGAAAGACTTGTTATGAACCTGAAGATTGGTTTATTACTGAAGGGAAAGACGTTCTTAGAAAAATAGGTCCATTAGATACGTGGGTTACAGTACTAGATGTAGGAACTGCTAGAATAATAGAAGATAATCCTGATTTTGTATCTATGTATCTCAATTCTAAACATTTCAAGAATGCATTCTTCATAGCTAAGAAAGTAGAAAGTGAAGGATACAAGAATTGGATATTCAGAAGAGAAAAAGAAGTCAGAGGATTATCACATGGAAATCCGAAGACTGGTGAACCATACGATCCATATGTCATAGAGCAGAAAAGTACTTGGAATTACTTTAGAGTCTATCTGTATGATCCTAGAGAATTTACTAGAGCAGAATCTCCTTCTAAAGTAAAGAAATATCTTCCTGATTTAGAAATACCTGAAGGAGTAACTATCTATATTGGTCTATATCCTGTAGCAGGAGAAATTCATCATGCAAGAGTAATGATGATAGAATTCGATAAAGATAAGTGGTCTAATGAAGATGCTATTAAGTGGATAAAGAAGAACAAGTTAGCTGAAAAAGAATGGGAAATGATTCGAGAAAGGAGGAAATGAAATGTCATTTTGGAATTATTTCCAAAAAGTAATAGATTTGCTAAGTGGAGTTATAAATGTAGATATACTTGGTTCAGAGTTATCTGTAAGTGGAGAAATAGACACTTCTACAGAAACTTCTCCAGCCACTATTCTTCTACCTTCTTCAGGAAAGTGTTTAGATACGAGAGGAGTGTATCTTTATTCAAATTCTACTAGTGGAGAAATAGAAGCTAAATTTACTAGTGGTACATTATTAGCTAAACTATATTGTTCAAAACAAACTATGGTTTCTCTTGACAAAGTAAGATTTCCAGGAACAATAGATGAAGCTATAGTATTGTCTTGGCAGGGATTATCACAAGGAGCAAAGATATATTGGGTAATAAGATACAAAGAGAGATGATATGAAGGAAACATTAAAGGAGAAGTGTTACTATTAAAGGAATAGGTGAAGGACATGTCAGTTGAAAAATCTATCATTGAAGAATTACTTGCAGAGAATGTTCAGTTGAGAAAGAAACTTTCAGAAATTACTGAACTTTCTGGTTTCGTTAGTCATATACATGTTCTAGAAGAAAAACCTCAACTGAAGATTTCTGGAGTACTAATAGCAGAAGGAGTATGGAAAGGAGTAAAGTATGATTTTGAAGAAATGTGCAAAGCACTAGACAAGTTTCAAGGATTACCTATTAAAGTAATGCATGGTCATTCAGAAGAATTTGGAGATAGAAATGTAGGTAAAGTGATCAAAGTAGCTAAAGATCCTATTCTTAGAGCAATAGTGTTTGAAGGAATAATTACAGATGATAGAGCAGCAGAATTAGTTAAAGATGGTACTTTCAATGCTATTTCTATCAAGGGAGCATTCAAAGAAATATCGAATGACGTTCCTCCTGTAGGTAAAGACTATACTCCTATGGAAGCTTCTTTAACTGGAAGTCCTGCATGTGATAACTGTTACATCTTCAATGTAGAAGAACTATCAAAATCCTTAAAAGAGTCTAATAAAGCAGATAGTATAGGTGAAAAGGAAATGTCAGAAGTAGAA
>QMRH01000091.1 GCA_003650675.1 Thermoprotei archaeon
AGAGGTGTTAGCTTTAGGTTTCACCACAGGCACTCTTTCGGCTGGAGCCACTACCACTACAGGCTATGGTTTTAAGATTCCTTCAGACGCCCCCCTAGGGGAATACACTATAAAGGTTTTCGTATGGAATGGATGGATAAGCCAGATGGGAGCCAACTGGAAGGCGTTGGCTGAACCCGTAACCATAACCATAACCATAATCCCCTGAGGCTGAAAAACATGAAGACAAGAAATGTTCTACCCTTAATCCTCGCGATAACACTAGTGGTTTCAGCGACCTCCATCGTTCTACCGGTATCCACTGGCAGTCCAGCCCTATCAGTATCCACCAATAAACCTGCCTATGCTCGAGGAGAACGAGTTTACATAACAATTGCAGGAGGACCGCCAAATGCAGATTTTGGAATTGAGGTTTATGATTCACATGGCAATTTAGCATTTGCGTATAATAATAAAACAGATTCAAATGGTTCCTTTACTACATTTTTTACCCTCAAACCAAATGCCCCGGTAGGAAGATGGACTGTATATGCAGCTATAAGTGGTGGAGGAGAAGTAGCAACAACGAATTTCGATGTAAAATATACTAGCACTATCTCCATATCTCTAGACAAGAACTTTATTGTACTTGGAGAAAGTGTCACTATAAGCGGTACGATAACCACTACTGACGTCCCTGCATCTACTGCTGTTGGTATAGAATATAGTACGGATGGTGGAGCTACATGGAATACTGCCGGAACCGCGACAGCCACCGATGGATCCTACTCCTTCACGTGGACTCCAGGTGTGTCTGGGACACTTAAGGTTAGAGCCCGCTGGCCTGGTAGCGCAGTCCACTTCGGTGCCACAAGCCCTGCTTTGACTTTGACTGTAAGTCCTAAGGCTAGGTCAACCCTCACCATCAGTGTTTCGCCGACTGTGATAAACTTCGGGGAGACTGTTACTGTGACGGGTACGCTTACACCTGCCTTGGCGGGCGTCCAAATAACCTTAACGTATACCAAGCCCGACGGCGCAGTGGTTAACAGGACTGTTACAACGGATGCATCAGGAAGCTTCACAGACACCTTTAAGCCGGATATGGATGGGGTGTGGAAGGTTAAGGCCCGGTGGCCTGGAAACGTCAACTATGTTTCAGCGGTCTCCGACGAAGTATCCTTCAAGGTTAAGACCCCTATAGTATTGACCCTTGAGGTGCAACCCAAATATGCTTCACTGAACCAGAGTATACTGTTTGTCTGCAGGTTCTCGCCTCCCTTAACAGGGGTATCTATAGTTTTAAAGTATAGTAGTGATGGTGGAGCCACGTGGAATGTCCTTACAACGATGGTTACAGGGGCTGGAGGATACGCCGCATATGTCTGGACACCCCCGAGTGAAGGCGAATACCAGTTTTGGGCAGTCTTCCAGGGGACAGCAGACCTGATGCCAGCCTCCAGTGACGTGGTTAAAGTAACCGTACAGAAGGTTGTTAAGACACCTGAACAGCTGGCTAAGGAGCTTGAACAGACAAAGAAGACCCTCCAGCAGACAAAGCAAGAGCTCGAACAAACCAAGACCACTCTATCAGAAAAAGAGGAGCAGCTGGCTTCAACCAAGAGCCAGCTTCAGCAAGCCCAACAAAAGCTATCCCAGGCTGAGAGCAAGCTTGAGTCAACTGAACGTATGCTTCAGGACACTATGCAGGCCCTGTCGGCTTGTAGAGCGATGTCGACGATGTACGTTATAGTTGGCATCATACTTGGCTTCATCTTAGGCTTCCTAGTAGCCTACTTCCTCACCAGAAGGAGGAGGTAGGTTCCCTTAAAATGAAATATAAATATTTTTTAAGAATATTCCTAGTTTTTATTATACCCTTTTCTCTCACAATCACCCTAAACCTGTTCTATAAAGCATATTTGGGGTATAAACCCTACATACTTGAAGTTGAAGTGGATAAAAAGGTGTATTCCAAGGGGGACATGGTTTCAATTAAGGTGCGTCTAGAAGAAAATGTCTTTTGGATTTGGCGTAGACCCCTGCAGGGCAGGGATGTGGGGATCCAGATCAACGACCCAGAGGATAGAGTTGTCTTCGTGGATCAGGCTAGGACAGGGGCTGATGGAACAATAGTATTCACCTTTAGGATTAGCGGCAGCTGGCTTCCGGGAACCTACAAGGTCTATGTGGCCGTCTCAGGGGCCACCACAACAGGGGAGTTCGAGGTGAAGGAAGGTTGAAGCAGATAACCCTAACCTTGGGTCAGGTACTGCTGGTTTCAGCCATAGTCCTAGACATGGCTACCGGCACCCTAACCCTCCAGGAGCCAAGGCTCCTTTCAGCCGCATTGGCTTCGGGCTTCACCGCACTCTGCGTCTACCTAGTATACATCAAGGCATCAGATAGGAAGTGGATTGTAGCCTTAGCCCTTTCCATTGTACCCTCCCTGCTTTACATTATGCTGGGACCGTTCGACGTCTACTCGACCCTCGAAACCCTGTCGGTTATAGCTAAAGCCGCCTCCCCCTTCACCATGAGACAAGAGTTCCTCGAGATAGAGATAGTAGAAGAAACCGAGAAAAGTTAACGGGAAAACGGAGTGTAAAAATACATTATAATATTATTATATGATTGTGTCATAGAAAGAACTTAGATCTAGATCTATTAATCCACCACAGTTTACTTGAACTCCTCGTCCTCTTTAAGTAGCTTGAGGAAGCTTTCTTTAAGCTTGGAACCATAACATGCCTCTGTAATAGATATCGAGGCGGAGTTTTAAGCGGTATCCTAAGATGAATGATGCTTTCAGCAACCTAAGGACTTTACATGCTTTTCGTGGCTAAAACTTTTCTAATTACTGGGTCAGGTATCATATACTCCGGTCGCGGTGTATATCTTTTATCTAAGTAGCCTAGTTTCACCAGCTTGATTACTACTCTGGATACAATACTTGAAGGCAATAATCTTTTTTCCCTTTGTTCGATCCATCTCTTTATGTCACTCCACGTGGTGTAGCCGTTTGCTACCGCCTTTAGAACCTCAATGTATCTCGGTGAGAGAGCCTCCAGCTTCTTTAACTCTCCCTCTACAAGCTTCTCCGCGTAGTTCACGAACTCCCGGAGAAGGGTTTCGTCAACCCTTCTAAGCTGGTAGCACCTGTATCCTAGAAGTGTAAGCCAACCAACCACACCGTCCAACGTGTCGACAACTTTATCTATAAACCTGTCTTCTGGATGTAGCCCTATCTCCTTAAAACCCTCTTTCAAGAAATTTCTAGAAAAATCTTCACTAAACCTCCTTAAAGTAATTATGTTGCTGGGTCTACCATAGAGAGGAGAGCTAGGATTCTCTAGACCTAGAAAATCCATGACCACTCCGACCTCCGATCCTGTTACGAGGAACCTTATGTTATCGAAGTTTTCCATAGAATATCTTATTAATTCACCGAAGTCTAGCCTACCATACCCTCCCTTAAGGAAACGCATGTTCTGGGCCTCATCGATTGCTATAAGTACGTCCTCCTTGTTTTTACTAGCCCACTCATCAAGCCTACCCAGTATCTCAATTAAAGAAGGTTTTTCCTCGTCTAATGACATTTCGACCTCGAGGCCTGCGACCCTTAAACCCTTTACTCTAGACAAAAACTCCCTTAAACCCCTCCATCTACCCATAAGCCTAGAAAGACCGTTTGCCAGCACCCTATAAAGGGTATACATTGTGTAACCTTCTATCTTAAATATCCCTGCATCTATTTTAATGCACGGTTTACCTAGTTCCTTAACGGCGACATTCAGTAAACTCGTTTTTCCTATTCTCCTGATTCCTAATAAAACCGTTAATTTAATCTTGGATTCAAGGCTTTTTTCAAGTTCCTCAAGCTCCCTTTCACGATCAAAAAGATCCCTCCTCCTTGTCTTCGGATTGGGGTCGAATAGCAAGGATACACCCCTGATACTAAGATACACCCCTGATACTTAAAAATAACTCCATTAATCTATAGACATTCTACCTGATAACGTGGTTGCCTGTGAAACAGTTTCACTTTTCATAGACATTAATAGACTTTTGTAGGCTTAGGTACCTGAGTGCTAACAGATAAGCCGATGTCGTGGAGTTTCTTAGCTAAAGGTGAGGCATCAATGGACGTATAAGCTGGATTGACAAAGTGTATTTTCCGCTATATCTCGGAA
>QMRH01000092.1 GCA_003650675.1 Thermoprotei archaeon
GTCATGGGTGGCGGTCGAGCTGAACGGCACACAGCTCCCATCTACGTTTTGCCTAACAGGGCTTGGAGCAAAGCTCCCATCGCCCGCATACTCATGAGAATTACTAACACTACACACTATAAGCATAACGCTCGGAACAAAGTAATACTGAAAGATACAAAAAGCTACAGTTTAACGTTTCTGCCCCTGCACAAGTACACACAAACCCTCAAAAACCGCATAACACACATAACCACAATACTCAAACAGAACACACTCACCAACATAACATTACTCGCCTACAAACAAGGACCAGACAAATACTCAGGATGGTTCCGAATCTCAGCAACTAAAGAACAATACAAAATAGTAATCACAGAATTCCTATGGGACGGCCGAATCATCAAATACTCCTACACACTACTGAAAAACACAACGCCCATACTAAGATACGACAACGCCCCCCACCATCCACAACTACCAACATTCCCACACCACAAACACATCCAAGACAAAATAAAACCCCTAACAGAACCAACCATAGAGGCCTTCATCAAAGAAGCAAAAATCAACGCATCCTAAAAACAATGCCAATCATAAGCATAAAACCAGTCAAAGACGAGTTCGTTGACACCACACTTACGTGTCTTACCTCGGCTCCTCTCATTCTCGCCTTAAATAGGTCTAAAAGCATCTATATATAAGGGCGGGAAATAAATGTGGACATTTACAGCCTACATCCTCTGGAAACTTAGCAAGGCGAAAGGAAGCAATAGAATAGAATTCCCGGAGCTCACCCACTTCATATTCGACATACTCTGGAAAGAATACAAGATAGTGCTCAATGACTCCAGCAAGGAGCTGGAAAGAGAGATAGAATACCTAAAAGAGTTGGGAGCAGTTAACTACGACGGATATGAGATAGAGGTCAAAGAGAAATTAGGAGAAATCGCCCAGATAGTAGAGCAATCAAGCCTAAAAGACCAACTAACCCTCTACAGAGAATACCTAGGCAGAATAAATCAAGCAATAGACACAAAGATAAAACCTAAAAGCATAACCCCCTCATAAAATGGGAAGTCCTTTTGGTTCCTTAGAAACGATATATTATGAATTACTTCACAGTTACGAATCACAATATAATCGCCCCCTATCAATATTACCTCCTGATAAAGTAGACTTCTTCATACCCATCTTCGGAAAAGTAGAAGTAGAAAGCCCCCTACTTAAGATAATCCTTCTACCCCTCTTGCAAAGATTAATTGAAATAAAACAATTAGCCCACACATACCTGTATCTCGCAGGCGCCACCCACTCAAGATATGAGCATAGCTTAGGAGTAATGAAACTCTCTTCTGCATTACTCAAACTCATTAGCGAGAGGCTAAAGGGCATAAAGGGACTGAACATAAATGAAGATGATGAACTAATACTATCAATAGCAGCAGTCCTACACGACCTAGGACATAGCGGATGGGGTCATGCACTAGATAGCATAATGGGGAAGTTCTTATCATACTGTCAGGAGGCCTTAGGAGGAAGACAATTCTACCTATTCGACATACGAAAACTCGACATAGCCATAACACTCTACCTAATAGAAAAGAACGAACAACTTAAACAAGCACTAGACGCACTAGCCGAAACGCTCAAGAGAAGAATACCACCAGCACTCCTACGTGAAATAATCTCAATAATTATAGCCGAAGAATGGGACGTCACGCCGTCAAATATCGGAGAAATAGAGAAGACGGAACAAGACCAATTAATAAAAAAGATACGCCTATTCCAAACAATACTTGGCGCCCCGAAAGGCATAGGAGGTATAAATGCAGACAGACTAGACTGGCTAGTGCGTGACGCGCATCACACACAAGTAGAAGTATACGTACCTCGAATCAAAAAAGACCTCGAAAGCCTCCGAGAGACATTAGATAAAATACTAAAAGGAACAGATCAATCCCTAGTAGAAATTCAAAAAGAAAACAAGAACATAATAGCAAAGCTAAGCGAAGAGATAACCACAAAAATAAACAGCTTAAGAAGAACACTATATAGAGAAGTATACGAAGGACTCCCTAGAGCATTCATGGACTCCCTACTAACAAGACTCTCCTACGCAGCACTTGAGGTATTATACCACGTAGGAAAAATAAGCACAGGACCCGAAGTACTCCTAAGAGTACTCGTATCATACCTACTACAGCCAGACGCAAAACTAAGAGAATACACCCTAAACATACTAAGATACGCCAGAGACATAGGCCTAAGCTGGTACGGAATAGAAGAACTTGAAGAAAAATTCATAAAACGCACATCAAACCTAATAGACTACCTTAATAACATACACATAATAATACACAGACTAAGAACAACAAAACCCATGCAACTACTCCTAGAACTATTCAATTTAACCATACCATACGTAGATGACATCATCATAACAATCAGAGGAACAACCAAGCACATCAACATAATACTCATAGACTGCAACATATACGCCGAACTAATAAAAAGATACGCAACAGAACGACACCTACACCCAGCCCACATATACCACGAACTCATATGGAGACCAAGAATGGATCCAATAGGCTCATTCAAAACAATCCAACTAGAAACACAACTACGCCAATACGGAGAAGATGTATATCTACTAACCAACTACTACGCCTTCAGAAAAATGGACGACACATACCAAGAACAAAAACCCAAAACAACAAAAGACGCAATAAAACTCATAAAAGACCTCAAACAAGAACCAATCATATTCATAATCCACGAATCAGAGATAAAACCAACAACAAAGCGAACAAAAACAATAGCCGAACACGCAATAAGATACCTATCAACAACAATAAAAGACACACTCACAAGACACCTAAGACACCACCTAACATGAACTGAAAAATAAAACACAAAAAGACCAAAAACACAAGATGTCAATATATTGAATGGAATTCTCGTCAAAGAGCTAGACCTTAAGGAATTCAGAGGAATAAGAAAACTAGCAAAACCCATCAAACTAACAAAATTCAACGTAATAATAGGAAGAAACAACACAGGAAAAACCGCAATACTAGAAGCAATATACCTCCTATCAATGCCCTACACATCCTATAATGACCCAATATATAACAAAAACCGCATAGACCTCATAGCCGAACTACATGGAGGCAAAAGTTCACTCGTATACGGATACAGCGGTACAGCAACATTAAAGTACACTTTATCAAAAGGCGTGAAAGTAACACTAAGCAGACCAGCTGTCGCTGGCTCAGTTCCCCCCTCAATTAGAGTTAAGAACATCACCCTTAAACTAACACAAAACGGCACCGTAGACACCTTGCTTGAAGACACTAAGATAAACAATATCGATTATATAAGATTCCTAAAAGCACTAGGCGCCGAACCAGAAAAAATACCCCCACTCTGCACCTACATCCCCAACGACAGCCAAACCTACAGACAAATCAGAGACTTCATACTAAAAGACGAAACATGGTCAAGCATAGAGAAGAAGGGATTGCATAGTAAAGTAGTCAAAGAACTACTAGCCCCCACAGTATACGACAAATTCACCGAAATCCTAATAAAAAAGGACAAACTATCCATCAGAAAAGAAGTAGAAGAAGACATAGGCCCCCTCTACATAGACATAGACTCACTAGGAGAAGGAGTAAAACGAACAACCCTAGCCTACCTAACAGTAGAACACCTAAACCCCAAAATAGTACTATGGGACGACATAGAAACAGCAACACACCCAGGCCTACTCGAAACAACACTAAAATGGCTAACAAACAAACCACAACAAACAATCATAACAACCCACAGCCTCGACGTACTATACGAAATAGCATACCTAGAACCAAAACAATGCAACATAATAACCCTCAAAAAGAACAAAGAAGACACAATCACCCACAGAACACTACCACCCGACGAACTAGAAGACCTACTAGACAAAGGAATAGACGCAAGAAAGATAATAGACATCCTAGAACCATAGATCTTTCAAAAAGGTAGTAATAATGATAATGATAAAGAAAGTAACACTAAGAAACTTCAGAGGAATAGCCAAAGGAGAAATAGACCTAGAACCCCTAACAATACTCGTAGGGCCAAACAACAGCGGAAAAACAACCATACTAGAAGCACTACTACTAGCACACGGCA
>QMRH01000093.1 GCA_003650675.1 Thermoprotei archaeon
CTATTAATTGATTATTCTTGCAATAAAATATCGGTAGGCCATATCTAAAATTTCCTACTTCTTGGCTCACCTATAGATTCCCCTGTATTATCTACTAAATGGTACTTTGGTATTTGATACATTGTCGTTAAACAGGGTTTTCTACTCTAAGGTTAGTGGTGTATTTTTAGCAAAATATTTAAATAGATCTTTCAATGGAGGGGGAATGAAGTAAAAATTTTGTTTGATGAAAGGAGGTTTTTTTTGAAAAAATTTTACTATTTTTCGTAAATTAGTATATTTTATACAATATTATTGCTGTTTTTATAAAATATTTTTAGGAAAATTCTTAATAACCTAATATGAGCCTCGGGTTATTGATCGTGGATGGGGAAACAAAATTACTCTAGAGAGGTGCTGGTGGTCAGCCAGCTTGTTAACAGCACTAGAGGAGGTATATTGGCACCGATAATGCCTTTCTTTATATACGAGCTTTCAAACAGAAGTTTCTTCCTGCTTTCCTTAGCCAATAATGTAAGCCTCTTGGTGACACTGGTGCTTTCGCCGGTAATGGGAATGTTGATCGATAAAACTGGTAGAAGAAAGGTTTTCATACTTTTCTCAACATGTGTAGGTATTCTTTTAGGGTTTCTCACATCGTTCGTCGACGACTACATCCAGTATATTTTAATTAACTTGGCGGGAGCAGTGGTTGGTGTGGCTGGAAGCCTGGCGTTCACATCCTTGATGGCAGACGTTTTCGACAAGAAGTCGAGAGGAAAGTTGCTTGGACTATACAATGCTGTCGGCCTTGCAGGAGGGATCCTAGGCAACATTTTATCGGCATACGTCTACCAGGTTGTAGGAGTTAGAGGCGCTATAAGGATAGTTTCTCTCACCGGCCTTGTAACCCTCCTCCTATATGCTTCGCTTAAAGACGACAGACGTCCAATTGCTAGAAGCAGCAGTATAACTCTAATTGACTCTTTGAAATCATTTAAAGACAAGGGAATTTTAAGGCTATTCGCCTTAAAAGCTCCTTTACAGCTACCTGGGATACTGGCTTCCGGCGTCTTCGCCATATACTTTACTGAGGTGCTGGGAGGTACACCTGAGTTGTGGGCTTTGCTTGGTGCAGTAAATACGGCTGTAGGACTTACATCAATTCCCTACGGATATCTAGTTGACAGGGTGGGTAGGAAGAGAATGCTTTACTTTAGTGCGGTAGGATGGACCATACTTTATTTAGGATACCTGTTCAGCAGGGATCCCTTAACTTTCTCGATCTTCTTTGTTATTCCCATATGGCCAGCCTTTAACATCGCCTATACTTCCATGCTCTTCGACATAACAGAGGGAGAGAATAGAACGAGACTTCTAGGTGCAATGAATTCATTGAACTCCATCTACACCTTTATTTTCTCAATGCTCGGTGGAATCATAGCCGACCTTTTTGAACCAAGACTGGTTTTCCTAATAGCCCTTATACCATTATCGGTTTCAATACCTGTAATTAAACTGCTAGCGCCGGACGACGCAAAGACAAATGTTAACTAAGAGTATCTGTTGACGTATTTTAGTCTTGAAAACTATTGTTGCTGGACCTTGTCTCCATCTCTTTTCTAAGTATTTTTATTAGTTCTCGTGGGGATGTAGGTAGCCCGCATATTGGACAGTATTTTGCGTTGGGGGGTAGCCAGGTTCCGCATCGGGGGCACTTTTCCGGGGTTAAGGTTCTCCTAGCATTATCACGCTGCTTTACCCCTGTTATTGCCAGGTATTTTTCTTCTATATCCTCTTGTGTTATCTTACTGTAAACGTCTATCATGCGCCGGGTTTTCCATCCAAACCATAGCATCATCTCCTTTTCACGGAAGACCCCATAAAACTCCGTTGCTCTTGTGTGCCTGAACAAGTGTGGGTGAATATTTTTTCGTATTCCCGCCCTCCTTGCAGCCTGCTTCAGCTTTTTCCATAGCGCTTGATAGCTGAGTGGTTTGTCTGGGGATTTTCCATAGAAGAGGTATGCTTCAGGGTTTCCCTTGTTCGGGTGGCTTTCAATCCACGCCCAGAGTAGCATGCTAAAAGCCGTTATTCTTACTACACGGGGCTCGCTTTTACTGGATCTTACTGTTATCCTGGCACCGTACCTATCGAACTCCACGTCCTTTATTTTCAAGTTCAATACTTCTCTTGCCCTGACACCTGCCTCGTAGAGGATGGCTACAGCCACCTTGTATTTTATATCTGTTATATTATCTATTATTTTGATTACTTCCTCTGGTGATAAGATTTCCGGGAGGCTTCTGGCTTTTCTGGGAACCTTTATCTTCTCATATAATTTAATATATTTCTCGTCCTCGGTGATGTAATAAAGGTATTTTAGTAGCTTCTTTATGGATACGGTGTATAATCCGATGCTCCCAGGAGCATGCATTCTAGCCTCCGAGAGGAAGAGATCTATCAGGAGATAGGCTTTTGTAGAAAGCTTCCATACACTTAACCCCTTCTTCTCTAAAAATCTCAAAAAATCGGTCGTATACCTTAGGTAAATATCCCTAGTTTTCTCTCTTAAACCCTGGTTTTCACAATGGGTGTTGAAAGCTAGAATAAGCTCATAGTGTTCCCTTGAAAGCAGGTTTTCCGCCCTTTTCAATGCAGATCTAAGAACCCCCAATTACAGCACCAACATATGTTCTACCATCAATCCTAGATTTAATCTTTATTAAAACAGTTCAGTTTGATTGTTTAGTTGAAATCTTCTTTTGAAGTTTTAAAGTTTTTCATTAAATTACCTGTCTTATATGGATCCTTCCAGCTACTTCTTTTCGAATGGTTTTAGTATAACTGATTCAACATATAGTATAATATTAGAGTAGTGCTGAATATAAGTAAATATTGTAAAAGTATGCAGGAATATTCCTATTTGAGCTAGAAAAAAGATATTTTTGTTGAAGATTGTAAAGTGATATATGTTGATTGAATATAATTGGGAAAAAATAATTTATTGCCTTTATGAGCCAATAAATTTATAAGTAGGGAAATTTTTGTAATTTGGTGTAAAAAATAAAAAATATTAGGTTATGGGCTTTTGTTCTAATGTTTTTTCTCGGCTTAATTGTTCCAGTTTTTCCAGTACCAATAGTACTCAAAGAAATTACACCGAAGTCCAGTGTCGTTGTAACCGGGTATACTTTTGATGGTGAAGGTAACCTTTATGTCGCCTACCATAATGGCAGTATTTTCAAGTTTTCGGATGGAAAGGCTTCGCTACTTGTCCAGTTTCCTGCTGGCTATAGAATAAGGGGTCTAGTGCTCGACCATGCAGGCTACCTATATACTGGATCCTATATCGGACAGGTATTTAAAATAGGGGCCGACGGCTCATATACTGTATTTGCTTCTGGGCTTTGGAGCATTCAGGGAATGGTTTTCGACGAGAAGGGGGATCTTTACGTCTCGGCTGCCGCTACATATGAAATCTACAAAATTACTCCGGAGGGCAATAAAACCCTTTTCATGAGTATTGGCAACTCCAGTAAAGGTTATGCTATAAGCCTCGCCCTGGATTCTGCTGGGAAAATGTATATTATGATGGTTTCCGACATAAAGCCTCCATTATTTACGTACATTGTTAGAGTTTCCCTTAGCAATTCATCCTTGAGGAAAACTATACTTTATTTAAAGGATCTACGGGCTTACGATAACCAAGGCTTATATGTAAGAGCGGACGGGAAGCTCCTCGTGGCTGGCGTCTTCAACCATTACTCAGATGATAAGTCAGGGGTCTATCTCGTGGATCCCGAGACCGGCAACTATGAATATTACGTGGAACCTAAGTCTGGTTTAAGGCTACTCTCCGTGGTTCCTGATTCAGAAAATAACATATATGTTAAGGGCCAGTGGAAGGAAAACGACGTATCCTATTACTCCATCTTTAGTGCTAGGGAAGGTAGTGCCGGAGACTCTACTCCTGTTACAGGCATCTGGTTTTATCAGAACATGATACTAATAGTAGTCTCCGCCTTCCTCCTTATCTTAATAGTACTTTTGTTTGTGCGGAGATCGAAGGCCCGAAAAAAGCCTCCTAGTGAAAAGCCTTAATACTGTTAGACTATTTTTTATCTAGGCTTTAAGCCGCTAATAATTTATGAAGAGC
>QMRH01000094.1 GCA_003650675.1 Thermoprotei archaeon
GATAAAAAATTAGTATCTAATAAATGTACCTTATTCCGGCCTCCTTTGCTTTTTTAACCCATGATGGAACTGGAGGGACAAGTATGTCCTCAGGGAATACTTTGATTTCGATGAAAGTCGGTTCATCAGATTTAAATGCTTTTTGCAGAACTTGCCTAATCTCCTTCGGCTCCTCTATTCTAAATGCCTCTAATCCAAACCCCTCAGCAACCTTCATATAATCAACCTCCTTAAATTCTGTAGCAAAATATTTTGACCCGTACCTAAAGCGAATGGCGGCTCTTATCCATCCAAAGCTTTGATTGTTAAATAATATGATGTTGATGTTTCCCCCTACCCTGCTGATGGTTTCTAGTTCACCTGCCACAAACCCGAAACTCCCATCTCCAGTTAACGCCACTATGCAACTTTCAGGCTTAGCGAAATAAGCTCCGACAGAAGCAGGGATCGCATAACCTAACGCACCTAGTGAGTAGTTGAAGATTATGCTTCTTCCAGCTTTTTTGACTTTGTAGAATGCTGAGGTGTAAATTGCACTCACTCCTGGATCGGCGATTATTATGTGGTCGGAAGGAATGACTTCTGAAAGCTCTTTTATGAACCTAACCGGATTAATAGGCCTTTCATCGGAATTCATCTCACCTTTAAGACGTCCTCTAAATTCCTCAGCTTCTTTTAGAATTTTCTTTATCCACGGACTTCCCTCATAATTTCTTTTTTCTATCTTTCTCCTGGCAATGTCTATCATGACTCTCAAAGTAGCTTTTGCGTCTCCAATCAAAATTACGTCTGTTGGATAATTATTGCTAGTTTCTGCCCCACTTATATCTAAGTGGACTATTTTTTTGCCCTCCTCCGGAGAAGGGAGGGTCCATCTGTCGGTAGCCGCTGAGTCGGTATTGCATCCTATATAGAATATTAGATCAGCTTCTTTTAGAATCTTGTTTGAGAAACTGGTTCCACCACGTGCTCCAACTACTCCGATTGATAGCGGATGGGTTTCTGGAAAACTCCCCTTTCCAGTCATCGTTGTTCCTACAGGGATTCCTAAAAGCTCTGCAAGCTCTATGACCTCATCCCATGCTTGAGAGTATAATACTCCTTGTCCGCAAACAATGAGTGGCTTCTCACTCTTAATTAATAGCTCTAAAGCCTCTTTTATTTTCCCTACTTCAGCTGTAAACCTATGTCCGGGATATTTTATGAAGTCTTTTTGGGCATAAATATCTGCACTCTCTACTTCTTCTTCAAGAACATCCATCGGAAGTCTAATATGGACAGGGCCGGGCTTACCTGTTGTAGCGACTCTGAAAGCCCTCCTTATTACATGGGGGATCTCAGAAGCTTTTGTTATAGTTATAGTTTCCTTTGTTATCCCTCTAAATAATGAGGTTTGGTCAAGCCCAGTAAGCATATTCTTCTTTTCGAGATGAAGAGGGATATCGGTTGTGAGAACTATCATAGGAGTCGAGGCTTTATATGCTTCCGCAACCCCCGGGATTAAATGGGTCGAGCCTACACTAGGGCCTTCACAAATCCCTGGTTTAAAAGATATTTTAGCATATGCATCCGCCATAAAGGAAGCACTTCTTTCATCCCTGGCCATAACGTGTGTAATCTCCGAGAAATTATGCCATTCCATATACAGTGGCAAGGTAGTCTCCCCAGGTAAGCCGAATACATGTTTTACATCATATTCCTTTAACATCTCTAAAAGCACTCTTCCAGCCTTCATCTCCCTCTCCCTTTCTTGTCTTTGTTCTATGCATTCTCCTCTTTTACCCTTTTATACTATACCTTCCAGAATCCAGCTGCATTTGAATTTAATGTTTTGAAAATTATTTCGATCTCACATCACTCGCCGGTACCGTGAACTAAAAATTGAAAATCCGGGTGCTAGGATGAGTTTTTCTATAGAGAAGTAATCAACTGCAAGCTTCTAAAGAGAAATGGTGTAAGCTATTGATTCGAAGCCTTACCTATATGGTCTAAGAATTATGAAGAGTTTAGTTTTCTTGGAGGTGTTATAAAGAATTATTAAAGCTAACACATAAAGGTATCAAGTCGCATATATTCATACAGACATTTATTATGAATACTCCTCCTAAGCACGTTTAAAGACTAAAGAAGCCCCTTAACCCATAAAACAATGACCATAAAATTAGATTATATAATAACACTTAAAATTTTACACATCTGTGAAGAGCGGTTTGGAGTAAGTTAGGCTATATTTAGATTAGATACGATAGCTCGTTTTACATAAATGTGGATGATACAGAACTAATAACATCGTGTTAAAATCTCATTAAAATGTAGCTAACGATGATAAGTCCCTTTCTCTTATAACTCGTTTAATTCTTTCTCTCGTTGACGACTTCAGTAATTAAGGTGATGGCTAAGTGTTTTCAGACGTGAGTTATCAGCCTTAGTTGCTCCATCCTTTCAACTAGGTATCATTACAACGTTACAGTTCACTATGTTGATTACTACTATTTTCCGAGAAGCTGAAACCTTGCATAACCTCATTAGAAACTCTCATGGTTCTAACACGTAGAGCCCTCTGTTAAGTAATTATGATGGCATTTTCACTATGCCTCCTAGATCTCATGGAGTCTAAGGATGTCTTTGTGGTAGAGGAGATGAAACGAGAGGTCTTCGAATTCCTCAGGAAGAGGGTTGAGAAGTAAACGTAACGACTAAGAGTGCAATTAGTACGGCTCTCTTGATAGGCGGGTATGTTGCCTAAAGGTAGGCAACATGGGTAATCTAACTGATACCTAAGAGGAAGATCGACGCCACTACACCATACAAGTAACACGAATTAGTTTATACCGGCATAAAATATTTTAAACCTTCTGTATTTGTTGATATGGGTGGTTTTTGGTATGGATTCTAGGGCTGTATGGGTGGCTATTATCGCTGTTATTGTCATTGTGATTGCTGGTATTGCTGGGTTCTTAGCAACAAGACCTCCAGCAGCACCAACAACAGTAACAGTAACAGTAACTGAAACCAAAACAGAAACTAAAACTATAACAGTTACAGCACCAACAACAACTACAACTACAACACCAGCAAAACCGGTAGTCAAAGAAATCAAAATAGGATATATTGAACCCCTATCCGGACCTTTAGCTCAAACAGGAGCTATGTGTAAAGCTGGAGCTGAGTTCGCTGTTGACTGGATTAATAGTCTTGGTGGTGTGAAGAATTGTGGTGGTGCTAAGTTAGTTATTGTATGGGGTGATTCAGCAGGTGACCCATCTAGAGGTGCAGCAGAAGCAGAAAGACTAATAACACAAGAAAAAGTAGTAGCACTACTCGGATGCTACCAGAGCTCAGTAACAAAAACAGCTAGTGAAGTAGCCGAAAGATACCACGTACCATTCCTTAATGGCGATTCAGAGTCGGCTGCTCTTACTCAAAGAGGTTATAAATGGTTCTTCAGAACTAAACCTCATATGGGAATGCACTCAATATATCACTTTGAGTTCTTGAAGTGGCTTAATGAGACGTATGGCGGTCTAAAGACTGTTGCAATAATTCATGAAGACACAGAATGGGGTTCTGATGCCGCTAAGTACTGGTTGATGAGAGCTAAGGAATACGGTTTCAAGGTTGTTGCTGTTGTCTCGTATCATGCTGCGACTGTTACATCACTAGATAGTGAGGTTGAGAAGTTAAAAGCAGCTAATCCAGACGTACTACTTGTAGCTCCTTATACGCAGGATGCTATACTACTAGTTAAGACCATGAAAGCCCATAACTGGATACCAAAAGTAGTACTAGCGCAGGGTGGCGGTTTCCTTGACCCCTACTACATAAAACAGATAGGAAAAGACGGTTACTACCTATTCACTGGTAATATCTTCAATTGGGATCTTGTTGAGAAGATACCTAAACTAAGAGAGAAGAACGAGAAATTCAAAGCAAAATATGGATGGGACTTCGTAGGTGAGGGTGATGTTGATAATTACATAGCTGTTTGGACTATCTATTTGGCTATTGAGGAGGCTTGTAAGGTTGCTGATCCTACTAATCTTGAGGAGTTTAGGAAGGCTATTAGGGATGCTCTAGCTAATTTAAAGGTAACACCTGATGAGCC
>QMRH01000095.1 GCA_003650675.1 Thermoprotei archaeon
CGAAGATAGTTAGCTTCCTAAAGGAGTGGTATAGGTACCTCGCTAGCCACGGCAATGATCCTAGACTCGTTAAGCCTGGGATCATAGTCTTGGGCGCTGTACATACAGCTAAGGGTGTGTATGGGGTTGTGAAGGGTATCCCGCTGGATATGGCGAAGGTTCTGAGTGGCTCGTCTGTCGAGATAAGGATTATCGAGAGGCTAATACTGAACAACATCCTAGTACCTATAAGCAAGGTTAGAGACCCCATTGAACTGGCTAAGACAAAGGTGAAAGCTGGTGTATCTACGGAAGGTATATTCACAGAAAATGGTGGTGCAGACAGTGGCGTTGTATCGTTCTCATCTGGTTGGCTACCAAGTGAAATAGAGGATTACTGCGGCACCATCTGTGATGAAGGCAACTGTACTTACTACTGCTTCGTATGGAAGCTCGAAGAAGTGTACGCATCCGTACACAATCAGGGGATGCCTCTCGTGGTTGCCTATCTGCACGATGATGCTGATGGTGACTATGTGAAGAGGGTAAACAATGTCCTGCTTAGGGAGTACTTCAAGGCTGAGGAATCCAAGAGTAGCAAGATTGCTTTCGGTATAACGACATCCATTAAGACGGGTAGCGGCATGATAAGCTATTCGATAGCTGGCTTCACGGTAGAGCTTGGCGGGGAAACCCATGTATGGTTAGACTACTACGGGAAGTTCTTTGAAGGAATAGATTTCGATGGCGATGCTATCCTGGCCATAGGTATGAAGGGCGACTTCGCCTTCGCTAGGTATAGGCTACAGTACTGTACCACGGCAATGTCCGAGTGGCGGTGTTTCGATACAGATGAGGAGGTCAATATGACTCTCGCTAGACCAGTAATCGAAAACAATAGTATTGTGGAGTGGTACGAAGTAGATGACAATCCATTCGATGGTGTTGGCGTAGCCGAGAAAGCATTCAAGTACATCAGAGAGAGCTGGAGATGGTCTTCCATTCACAGGGATTACGGCGGTATATACATAGATACCTTCACCGTGAGCAACGAGATAGATACCCATTCGCTGTTCAGTGTATCCATGGCTGTACTCCCGATAATACTTAGTGAAGTACCAGAGGCATATCCATTCGTAGTTATCGTGGGCACCCCCGTAGGGTTGACAGAGATGAAGACAGCTAAGATGCTAGTTGCATGTGATATAGCTGTACTGAGCGAGTATGCTTCGAACACCGAGGTGTCGGCAAAGTACTTCTACTCACCGATACAGTTCGAATACAAAGGTAGTGAATACTACGTGGGCATACTATACATAGATGTGCTGATAAGAAGTTTATGAACTACACTGTGCTACTCCGAACATTTTAGCCTTGGCTGTGTCTATCCTACCTACGTCATGCGTTCTTTTCTGTTGCTTCGGTTGACGATCACTATGCAATTGTTTTTTAACAGATTTCGGAGCTTAGTTCACGTTATCCTTAAGATAAAATAGCTTGGATATGTTCGTCTCTAGATATGATTAAAGAGATTATCGGGATCAGGAGGAACAAGTGCCAAAAACAGTACTAGAAGTAGTGACGGTGAATGAGGTAGTGGAAACATGTTCTGTCTGATGAGGAGCTGTGCACAGTATCCATGTATGTCGTCTATGTGCCGTGTTTCAGCTTTGTTGTCTCTGGAGTTTCTCTACTAGTGTTCCGCTCTCTACGTAGATCAGTATCCATGCTATGAAGTCTAGTATTGGCACCACTATGGATAGTATGAGCAGTATCCCTGCGATCAGGAATGTTGTTGAGCCGAACATGCTGTTTATCTTGAAGCACATTATGGCTATGCCTATCAGACCTATGATGAGGAATATCTTCGCTACGAAGATCAGCGGTATCCCTATGAAAATCATCGCCGTGGCAGTACCTATCACGAGAAGTATTAGCCCTATCAGGTAGCTTATTCTCATAAGCGTTTCGGAAGTCCCGAACTCGGGATCCAAGCTCTTCAGCTTAGAAGTTGCAGGCAGAAGCTTGCCGAAGAGTGCGTACAGAGCTAGCACAGCGCCTACCACGAACACAGCAAACAGCATGATTACTAGGAGTAGTGGCACTATGCTCATCGTCATCGAGAAGGACTCGGTAGGAGTAGGTATCAAATGCCTTGGCATAGATATGTGTATCGAGACCCTCGAAGGAGCTGCAATTCACATACCGAAGATGAAGGCTACGCCAACAGCAATGGTCCCTATGCCTAACAGCAGCGACGCTATGATCATGTATAGGGCGGCCTCTCTAACCAACCGGAACGCCTCTACATATCCCAGAACATCCGATAAACTACGATGGCTCTCCACAGATACCGCCCGGACTACCATGGACTAAGTCTTGTCAGTATATAGCCTTTCAAGGAATTAACTCTAGTAACGTAACATGCTACATATCTCAAGATATTCGCTCACGTATCTGATTAGGGATAACGCTCCAAAACTTATGATTGATATACACGAGGAAGCTGAGATAAGATGTGGAGCAATGGATAGTATCTTCGACTACAAAACATAAGAGATGTCTCTAGAAGAAGTTTGTCAAGGATTCAATGGGTATCCATGATGATGTTTGTGATGGGGTCTATCAATATCTCGACGAGCTTCTGAGGTGCGTTGTGGATATATGTATCTAGGGTCCCTATACACGCTTTCAATATTGTGTTGTTCCATTTTGCTAGGTAGTAGTTTCCTCCTCGAGAATTGCTAACGTATTTGATAACCATCTGCATATCTTGATGCTGCTTCTCAACAACTTTGCTCCGTAGATACTCTAGGAATTCTTGAATAGCTCTAGAGCGCATCTGACCCAATAGTTCTACAAACTTTGTTAGGTTGCTGTGTGCTACCTCACTTACGTAGGAATTCATGAGGCTTGCTTCTATCAGTGGTCTGAACACCTCTAGCTTATCGAGGTGCTTCTCAAGTACACTACGATTCGTTGTTGCTATGTGTAGCACAGCTACTATAGGGATACTCGTGTTCTTCTCGAGAAACTCTATGGGTATTCTCCAAAAGGGAGACCTAATGTATGTAAAGTGTAGTATTGCCGGCGGGTTTATGGGGTAGGTATAGCCGTTCTCTACCTCTCTTATCTTCACGTAGCCTCTATCTATCAGATAGCTGAAGTTCAGCTTCGTATACTGGTAGACAACATACTTTTTGTTGTCTATGTATAGCGTTGTATTTAGGTAGAACTGTCTGCAGACATGGTTACAGTATTTGAATGTTGGCAGATCTATATGTATCAAAAGTGCATCTCTAGAACCGTCGTAGATTCCGTACCCAACATTTAGATGGATACCAAGCCTCTTCTCAATATCTAGCCACTCCTCGTAACCTTTAGACACGCCATAGTCAATCATAGAGATGTGATAGGAGAGTTTATTCAACACAGCTCTCCAGACAATGGTATCTCTATAGACGCTGCCACGGGTATAGTTAGACCCCTCGAAAAACATAGACACGGAGTATAGATCATCATCAACTGGTGTAACAATCACACCAACATCGATGACATAAAGATTACAACTCTTCTCCTCGACACAATCGAAAACCTTAACAAACTTTTCCTTCATTAACTCAATAGCTTCGTCAAGTCCAAGAATATGGCTGCCACTTTCAGTATTAGATTCGTTAGTAATATTCAACACGATTGCAGTAATGGTTATGAATACACACAAGATCATCGCTACAATGAAGAACTTGGTATATCTCCTTGTCACACGACGTCCCCATCCCGATTCGTTACTATCTTGAACAATAATTCTCAACAATCCTAATTAATGGTATAGCTCCGGATAATACGCTACGAATGCCTAAGATTATCCGGAATGAGAACACTTTCTAAAACGAAAGCCATGAAGTGTTTAACGATGCAAAGTATATCTTGGAACATCGCTAAGGTACCAAACTCATCATTGTAAACAGCCGGAACGGAGCCTACGCAACAGCAATGCTTTCTGCTGATCTAGATAAACGTTCTGCGGGTCCTCTCGTGCCTGTATACCTAGTTGAGATGTGGATGCCTAA
>QMRH01000096.1 GCA_003650675.1 Thermoprotei archaeon
GTATATTGCTGTTGCTGGTGCTGCTGCCGCTGCCGCCGTTATCGGTGGAGCCGCATACTACCTGACTAGGCCTGCACCACCCACTCCAACACCCACGCCCGCACCTACCCCTGCACCAACACCTAAACCGACGCCTACGCCTAAGCCGACCGCGACGCCCGCTCCAACGGCTACACCGAAGCCTACTCCAACACCTAAACCGACGCCTACGCCTAAGCCGACCGCGACTCCGGGACCTACACCTACACCAAAACTGCCTGTAGAGCGTTACATAGGTGACCCGAAGGGTTGGGGTGTGAAGACTTGGACATGGCTTCCACCCAAGGAATACTTATCCGAGGATCTGGCTATAGCAAACTCTGGTGCTCTAAAGTATGACCCAGCAATAGTTGAGTATTGTAGAACCTTCGTGGAAGAATCTGGAATAAAAGCAGAGTTAATAGAAATACCTGAGACGGGTGGGATGAATACAATTACAATAGTGACTATGTTAGGTGCACATGATACCACATACGACACGTTCTACATGCCCTCTACAGGACGAGTGATAACTTATGCAAGAGCTGGCTGGCTTGAACCGTTAGACGATTATTATCCACCAGAAAGAAGGAAACTATACGTGGCATCTTATCAAGAAGGTTGTGTCCAGCCAGGTCCTGATGGTGAAGAACATGTTTATGGCTGTCCATGGGTAACTTGGTATGCTATGATGTATTACAGAAAAGACGTTTGGCAGGAAACGGGTTTACCGGATCCATGTGAAGGTAACGCACCATATGAAACCATTCCGCAAACATGGGACGAGCTTATAGAAATTTGCCGGAAATTAAATAATCCACCAGAACGTTATGGGCTAGAGCTAAGCGGTAGGGGACCAGTGGATGGAACGTTATGGGGATGTTTCAAGCAAATGCTTGGCGACGTCGGATTCTTTGATGGTCCACCAAGCCATGATACGGTAGCGATAGATACTCCAGAAGGTAGAGAAGCCTTAAAGATGATTGTTGACTTAAACCTTAAAGAGAAAATAGTTACTCCAGACTCAAATAAGGTTACTCTATACGATAGCTTTACAAGAATTTTAGGTAAAAAAGTGGCTATAGGATATGAGGATGTAAGAGAAGGAAACTGGTTTACTAGAGAGATAGGTCCAGATGCTTGGGGCTGCTTTGAACCTCCTCCACTAAAGAAAGGAGGTAGAATGCTCGGAGCTGGATATCAAGATTATTATGGTGTCAACACCTTTGTAGATGAGAAAAGGAAAAATGCAGCTAAAGCATGGTGCAGCTATATGGGCGAATATTATTCTCAGTGGTGCGAAACATGGATCGAAGGTAATGTAGCCTCTATGCCCGCAATATTTGAGGATCCCAGAGGAAGAGCGTTGATTAAGTGGCACACACAATTAGATAGGTACATACAAGCACTAAAAGCGGAACCATCACATATGTACGAGTTAGATTTTCCATTAGTAGACGAAATCTCTATGAGAGTAGTCAAGGAACCTTTCGAGAAAGCTTGGACGGGTGAAATTTCAGTAGAGGAAGCTGTAAAGCAGGCACATGAGGGTGTCGTGAAACTTTACAAAAGAGCGGGACTTTAAAATTTTCTTTTTATTTTTTGGAGGAACTGAAAGATGAGCATTAAATTTAGGATTAAAAAGTTTATTGGTAGAAGCTATCCTGTATTACTAACGTTACCTGCTGTAATTTGGATTTTTGCCGTATGTATATATCCTACAGCACAAGTAATATGGTTAAGCTTCTGGGGGGCGGAAAGAGGTCGTCTAGATACGTTTGCGGGTCTAAGTCATTATATGAGATGGTTTACCGACGATTATTTTCATATGGTGATGTATAATACTTTTTATATCACATTTATCGGAGTCGCATTACGCTTACTCGTTGGATTGCTAATAGCGTTAATGTTGGTGAGATCGAAACTTACTAATTATTTGATGCCTATTTTACTTCTACCATGGTCGATATCCGGCGTTGTTATATCTATAATGCTTAAGTGGATGGTCGACCCCGCATATGGCCTTCTAAATTACTTTCTGATGGACGTGATACCCCTATTAAATAAACCTTATAATTACATGGCGAATGCTGAAACAGCGAGATGGATGATCATATTAGGTCAAACATGGGGTTCAATACCTTATGCGGCGGTGGTTCTTGTCGCTGCAATTCAGGCCATCCCCCGAGATATCTATGAAAGTGCGCAGGTAGATGGAGCTAACACTCTTCAAAGGTTCAGATACATTACTATTCCATGGTTAGTTCCAGCGATTCAATATTTAGCAATTATAAATACGGTCTTCGGTCTTAGATCTTTCATTTTTATATGGATATTAACTATGGGTGGGCCTGGAGGCGCTACGGAAGTTTATGGAACCTACCTATATAGGCAGTTTTTTGAATATCTTGAGCAAGGCTGGGCTTCCTCAATAGGAGTCTTTATGATGATTTTAAACTTCATAATAGTTGTAATATTCACTAAGACCTTAAGAGCTAGGGTGTATTAAAGAATGAAGGAGGATGAGAAATGATCATAAGAAATAAAACTTTAAGGAAGGTTGGAAGTGTATGCTATGAACTCTTTGTGATAGCTTTCTTAATAGTATTTTTGCTTCCTGTATGGTGGACTATATCTACAGCCATTAAGACCATTCCTGAAGCTTATCGAATGCCCCCTCAATGGATTCCCTCAAAACCTACATTCTATTATTTTATCAAGGTATTTCTAAGTAGACCGGTATTTCATTGGATATGGAACTCGGCTCTTCTAGCTGGAGGAGTAACGATATTATGCATTTTTATAGGATTGCTTTGTGCTTACTCACTAACTAGGTTCAGGTTTAGAGGTTCTGATAAGATGAGCTTCATGTTGATCGCGACGCGCTTCATACCCCCGATGTCTCTTACGGTTCCGATATTTATGATGATGAAGAGTTTAGGCATATACGATTCGCTTCTCTCAGTCATAATAGTCTTAACTTACCTGAATCTACCGTTCACGGTGTGGCTTCTAAAGGCCTTCCTATCGACTGCTCCTTGGGCACTCGAAGAGATGGGAATGATCGACGGATGCTCAAGAATGGGAGCGTTTATTAGAATAGTTCTCCCAGTAATCTCGCCAGGGATTCTAGCCACTACCATAATAACTTGGTTAGGGTGCTGGAACGAGTTTTATTGGCCTCTTGTCTTAACAAAAAGTCGTGAAGCACAAGTCATCGGTTTAGGTATATATGACTTCATGGGGGATGCGATGACGTATATAAATGAGTTATGTGGAGGAGGCTTAATTATGTGTATTCCCTCTTTCATATTCTGTTTCATAGCATCAAAGTACATAGTAGCTGGATTAACAAAGGGCGCATTGAAAGGATTATAGATGGAGGGAGTAGATGAGCAAGAAGAATTTAATTCTTATGGGTCTTGTGTTCCTTGCATATTTTGGCTTATGGCTCGGCTCCAGAATACCTATGGCTTGGGTGTTAATGACTTCGTCGATGGTATATGTTGACGGTGTGCCCACCATTCAGTTTCACATGATGGAAGACGCTGACTGGCCGATGTACTGGCTGAACACCACAGACCCTATCTACCGAGAGAAACCTGAGGTTGAGGTGGAGATAACCTTAGCCGTCCTTAATAACGGAGGGTCAGGAGACCTTAGGGTCGGATGTAAGATCATCGACGCCCACACAGGAGAGGTCGTGAAAGACGTTTCTGACGTAGTTTATGTAGTAGGACTTAAACCAGTACCTGTTAGAGTACATCTAAAGACCACGTTACCGACCGGAAGAGACTACAGGTTTGCACCATATACGCAACCTGCCCACCCTATCTGGGCTTACATATTTTCCTAAAAATAGATTAAACTCATGTAATAGTCTCGTGTGTAGCGAGGTTAGATATGTGAAGATTACAGATGTGAAGCTGATATCGCTTTCTGCACCACTAAAGGAGTCTGAACAGTGGAGATTTCA
>QMRH01000097.1 GCA_003650675.1 Thermoprotei archaeon
ATTAAACTTGAACTTAGGATCAAGGAGGATCAGGATCTTGGGTGTTGATGCTGTTTATTGTTGCTTAACTTGTAAGACCTATTTCTATAATGGTAGAGCTATTGAGGGACAGAGACTTAGAGAATATCTTAGTGGCAAGGTTACTAAGGAGAAAATTGAACGAGTCAAGAAGATCTGGAAAGATCTTACCAAAGTCTTTGACGAAGGTTGGCTCTTTGACTACCATGGCTTACGTTATAGGTATGATCTTTCTACTCTAATTGATTTTCTTGAAAGACATCTAGGGCATGAAGTTTACATAGGAACTGACCACGATATAGAGCTTCCAATGGATTGGGCAGATGACGAATGGAAATGTGAAAACGAGGAGTTTGAAGATGATTAAAGAGTTCTTAGTAGTTTATTACTGTCCATCTGGATCTCTGTAATGACAACTCTCTTATCAGGAAAGGGCATGGAAGATGTTTGGTGAGGTTATAAGGTTCAAGGTGAATTGAAATGGAGATCAAGATTTTGAACAATAAGATTCTCTTAAAAGCAGAGACAGGAGAAGACTATAATCTTCTAGTAGACATTTTACTTGCTGGTGGACTTAGGGTTATTCGAGGAGAAAACACTGAAGTTCTTCTTGAACCTGGTATCCCTTATAGAGTTCCCAGTAAAGACTTTGTTGATAAAATGATTAAGAAATTTAAAGCTAAGAAAGTACATGTTTTTCATCTCCGTTTCTAAGGAGAGATTGAGATTGAAAGTTGAAATCTCTGATAATCGACTTTTCTTGATCCCAGAAACAAAGTCAGAGAAGGAATTCCTCTTAGAAGTCTGGTGGGCAGATGGCTTAAAGGCAATCCGTCTTTACAAAAGACCAGAGTTCAAACTAGAACTAGAAATTGGACAGTACTCTTATCATCTAAGAAGTCAAGATCTGATGGATTAGAGTAGCTCTCTTTTTTCCTATTCCTCTAAATCTTCTCTGTATTTCTTCTGGAGACATAGAGGCTAGTTCTAAGATCGATATACCCGATTCTAGAAGAGTAGAGGCACCCTTACTCCCAATACCTGGGAACTGTGAGAAGATATTCCACTTATAGTCTTCAATAGACTCTGCTTTACGTTTAACAACTGGTTTCCTAGACTTATGTTCAGTCTGACGATAGTATAGATCGATTAGGAATTGACAGAACTGATCAACATCTTTCAACAAAAGAACTGAGACTCTGTGATAGGAATTAAGTGCTGTACTTAAACCAGCTATTATACGTCTAAGCCTTCTCTCACGTTCCTCCTCAGATAAAGAAACTTTAATCGGTCTAGAAGACTTCCCAACTCTAATCCACTTATTACGTGGAGGAATTGGACCATGAACAATTAGAACTGGTTTAAACTCCTCCTGATCATTCATTTCCTTTAACTGTCTAAACAAACGAGAATCATAAATAGAGTTCAAAAAATCCTTAGACTCCTTACGTTCTATAAGGAAATGACCTACAACATAGTCTCCAACATCGAGTTTAACTACTTCAACTGGAATTCCAGCATAAGATAATTCAGCTATTATATCTCTAGGTTCAGAGACATCAACCAACAGAGTCATATCAAATCCCGTTCTAGGAGATCTCTATGTCAAAAATTTGGGGTAGTAATCTCCTAGGATCAACCCCTTCCCTTCTTAGCAGCTAAGTCAGTTACTCCCTCTGGTCCAATTGTAAAGTAAACTGATCCAGTAGGTAGATATGAACTATCGAACAAGGCTGCTTCAAAGATCCTATCCTTCTTAGATTTAATCCTTAAGGAAAGCCAAGTCTGGACACTATGTTTCAAGACATGTCCACCATACATAGCCTTATCAGAAAACTCGATCATCTGAGTTTCTAGTGCTCTACCAGCATCAGGTACACCCATTACCTGGACAGTCAATACAACAGCTAGATTATATTTGGCAGCTAGGTATTGAAGAAAGCCTAGATGTCTACCAGTCTCCTGAGATCTCTGAGGAAACATCTCACGTCTAGGATAAAACTCTCTGAACTTAGGTGAGAAGCTGTCTATAACGATTAGACCAATGTCAGTTCCTCTATTGATTTCTCTTTCAACTCTTTGATAGGCTAGAAATTGATGGTTAGGAGATAATATGAATCTAGCTGGAATAACGAAGACATCATCCTCTATGTCGAGATCAACTCCTCTATTCTCAGCTATCTCCTCTAATCTTTGAGACTTAAAGGTTCCTGGCTCTGTTTCAATCCATGCAACAGATCTTCCCTCTTTAATACAGAAGACAGCTGATGTCATACATAACTGAGTCTTACCTGTAGCAAATGGACCTCTTAGACCAGTTAATTCATTAGTAGCTATACCTCCTCCTATCAATTCATCTATAGCTGATGATCCAGTAGAGAATCTACAGATCTTTCCATTAATCTCCTCTTCAAAGTCCTTTAAGGAAAGGAGTTGAATAGCTACATCCAATGCCTTCTCCTTAGCATCGTTAATAGTCTCAAGAGCCTTCATTCTATTCCAACCTAGAATACTAGCAAGTTCCTCTGGTCTAAGAGTAGCTACATCAGCTATAGTCTTAATCCCAGCATTCAATAGTTTTTCAACAGTCTTAGGACCTATACCCTTTAAACTACTCAGATCCTCTGACATGGTTAAACAACTCCTTTACAAGACGAATATGTTTACAAACTCTAGGTTTAGAAGATCGAACATAGTATCCACAAGAACAGTGGAGAACTCCACTATGGGGATCAGCCCATACATAGATTTCCCTTCCATCTGGATCAATAATCTCCCAACTCCTATACGAGGTCTGTTTAATTCGAAACCCATCTTTAATGATCTCCTCCATCTCTCTTCCTCCAGAGAGTCCAGTCAAAGGCATAGTAGACAATCTTATCAATAGCATTCAAGTCCTTCTCAGTAATCTCAAAAACTAAAGGAAAGGAGACTTCTCCACCAGGTCGAAAGACAGGGAGAAGAGAGGGTTTCTGTTTAATCTCGAAGTGGTGATCAAAGTAGAGGTAGAGTCCAGGAAATTGAGAGAAGAGTCTCTTTAAGAAAGCTAGTTCACTTTGATTGATTCTCATATCTGACTCTCCCTTAGAACTTTTCTTAGATCGTTTAGAAACTGATCTGGTTCCTGTTCGTCTAATAGTCTTCCACCAACATATCCTGGATGACCTCCTATCTGCCATCCTAGAGGAACCATCTTCTCTAGAAGCCAATGAGACAGATCTCCTCTAATTGAAATCTCCTTCATCTTAGTGTTAAAACAGATCACTGTTTGATTTCTAACAGCAGATCTTAGAGCAGAGGCAACTCTAGAGGCTATACGATAGTTAGATTCAAAGGAAATGATTAGGAAATGCTTGATCACTTTAGCAGATCTTCTAACAGACTTATCCTTTCCAAACTCACTTAGAATCCTAGTTACTTCACTATTAATAGTCTCCTGATCCTCTATGAAAATTGGATGAGTAATAACATCATCTGGTGTTTGACAGGTCTTAAGAATTCTGTAGGCTTGATATGGCTTACCAGTACGACAGGTAGCATTAACTGGGGAAGCTAGAAGTGTATATAGGGGATACTCATAGAGAGAAGTCTTCCCATATGATTGAAAGATCGAAGCTCTACCCTCTAGTAAAGTGGGATGTTGTTCAAAGACTTCTGGAGGAATTAAGGCAGGTTGACCATCCCCCACCAGAGATCCAGCTACTAACCAACTATACTCCTTTGGAATTAGATCCTTGAAGAGTTCATAGACTATTAAGCCAGTTGGAACGTGATCCCAAACTAGCTTGTATTTGATCTCATCACGAAGATGGAAGTGATGATCTATAGCTAGTCCATCCCA
>QMRH01000098.1 GCA_003650675.1 Thermoprotei archaeon
ATGTAATGATATCAGCTATAGACGGATATCTCGTCGATCCCAGTATGGAAGATATTGGGGGAATCGGCTCCACATTGAGCACCACTATCCCCCTCCTGCTAATATATTTCAGTGCCCTCACCGTTTCCAATGGTTCTAAGCCCAGTGTAAGCGAAGCCTCCTCCGGCATCAAGAGGGGCGAGTAGGCTCCCTTCCCTATTCTAATATAAACATGCACGCTTCCACCGCGCTGCGACATGCCCAATGTCTCACCTACAACCACTTTTTCACCCAGTTTCTTTGCAGTCAAAGCTATTATCCTTGAAAGCGCTAAACCTCCTTGCCCTCCCACGGACGCGATAAGAATACACTTCATCTTTCAACCACCTTTATGGCATTGTATGGACAGAATCTCGTACAAAGCCCACAACCATTACAGATATTTACATCTATAGACAGTTTATCGTCCTTCAGGACGAAGGCTGGGCACCCTGTTACCCTCAAGCATGCTAGGCATCTCCTACATTTCTCTTGATCCACCAAAGCCGTCTTCTTCCAAGGCCTGGTGATTAAAGCACATGGACGACTACATAGAACCACCCTTAAACCCCTGGTCTTCAAAGCTTTCCTGAAAATCGATACGGTGGTCTCGTAGTCGTAGGGATCGGTTACCCAAAGTTTCTCGACACCTATAGCCTTGAGTAGCGACTCTATTGGTATCGATTTAACGGTTCTCCCCGAGGAGGTTGTCTCACATGCTGGTGTCTCCTGGTGCCCTGTCATAGCCACAGTATTGTTGTCTAGAACAACTACCATGATGTCGGCATCCTTATGCACGGCCTCTATCAAGGAGAGTATCCCTGAATGGTAGAGTGTGGAGTCGCCGATTGTTGCTATGACAGGCATCCTGATGCCCGCTATCTTTAAACCCATGGCTATAGATATACTGGCTCCCATGCTGTGCTCGTTCCAGATGGCTTCAAGAGGAGGCTGAACGCTAAGCGCATAGCATCCAATATCACCGATTATTGGCACATCCTTTTTTCTAAAGCCTTCTTGTCTTAATGCATGTAGTAATGCTAGATAGCTTGCACGATGAGGGCATCCGGGACATAGGGGAGGGGGTCTAGCAGGAATATCTATTTTCGGGTATCTGTCTTCCTCGAATCCGAGGAGGTTACGGGCCAGGGTCTCAGGGGTTACCTCTCCCACTTTAGGGAGAAAACCACTACCCCGACCCTTTACCATAAGGTTTAGGGGGCTGGATAAAGCCCTTAGATGAAACTCTATGTAGGGATCCGACTCTTCCACTACTATAATCTCCTTATACCCTTTTTCTAGAAGTTTTTCCATGAAGCTTTCAGGAAATGGATAAATTAACCCTATTTTAACGAGAGTATACTCGTCTTTCCAGTTTTTAACCCTGTTTTCAAGTAGCTGTAAGACATGTAGGTAGCATGCCCCTGAGGTGACTATAAGTTTATCGCCTTCTCCAGTAACGGTGTTCAGCAAACGGTCTTCACCTAATTCTCTTTCAATCAACTCAATGACGCTGTTCAACCATTCGTGTCGTTTCCTGTTCCACTCCATGGAAGCCCTTACAAATCTCTCCGGTTCCCTGTGATACGAGATAGAAACTTTCTTCTTTCTCAGGGGTCCAAACTGTACTGTCGCCACCGTGTGGTTTACCCTTGTGGTTGTTCTTACCATGAAAGGTAGAGCGTATTTCTCCGAGTAATTGAAGGCGTATACAGTGTAGTCCTTGGCTTCTTGAGGCGTTGAAGGCTCAAGGGTAGGGATTTTAGCGAGCTGGGCGTACCAACGGGAATCCTGCTCGGTTTGAGTGGTGTGGGGGCCGGGGTCGTCTGCTACAAGTATAACTAACCCTCCGTTGACCCCAGAGTACATTGCGGAGACCACGGGATCTGAAGCAACGTTGAGACCTGGAGCCTTCATGGTGGTGAGGGCTCTGACACCTGCTAGAGAGGCTCCAAAAGCTATTTCAAACGCTACTCGTTCGTTCACCGACCACTCAGCGTAGAAATCCATTTTAAGAGACAAGGGTATAAGGGTCATTAAAACCTCACTAGAGGGGGTTCCGGGGTAACCTGTAGCCACCTGTACCCCAGCTTCTAATGCGCCTCTCGCGATAGCTTCATTTCCCATCAATACATGTACTTCCCCTTCACTACCGAGAATAACTTTAGGGGCAACCATTTGCTAGCCCATTTAAAATGGTTACTTAGCATTTAAAATCATTAAGAGATACTCATAAAATAGACTTCAATTCAGTCAGGCTTCTAATGGTTTTTTCTCTTTTAAGACTGCCTTCCCTAGCTAGAAGTAGGGCTTTAAATCCTACTTTTAGGGGGACATCGTAATCGTATATCGGGTTATCACCTATATGAACGATCTCTGATGGGGAGACTTTTAACAAGGAACATATATGCATGTAAAATTTCTCGTTTTTTCTGGGTATATGGAAGTCGCTTACACAGGAGAAAACGGCTTTAAAAAAAGAGGATAAATCCCCTAGGGATTTTAAGGACATCTCAATAAATTCTCTGGCAGCGTTAGACGCTATTATCAGGGTGTAACCTTCACTATAGAGATAGTGTATGGTCTCCTCTACATCTGGATATACTTCCATCATTCTCTGGGTTTCCCTTAGCATTTCGTCTAACCGGTCGGTGAAGCCGAATCTCTCGGCCCAGTATCTGGGTAGATACCACCTTATATCATTTTCACCTATTTTCTCATATTCTTCATAGACGAGGGTCTTCGAATAACTTATATCTACCTTCATTTTCTCAGCCACTACACGTGGCACTAATTCGAGCCAGAAGAAGTCTACAGCTTTTCTTTTCACAATGGTTCCATCGAGGTCAAAAGAGACTACTTTAATCCTCTTCAATCGAACCACCTGAAGTCATTTTGACACTCCCCCTACTTAAGTAGGGGGATTCTTGCTTCTAAGGTTTTCATCGGTCTTGTGTTCATTGCCCTTTTAGGCTCCCATTTCATCCCATTCCACCTTAGAAGCAATGGCTGTGCCGCCAGCCCGTCATCCCTACCCCTCCATGAGGGACTCGGGATTATGCTTCCATTCTTTTTAGCTATATTCAAGACATCTACCACATCTGCATTCATTACCTTGTCGCAATTAGGACAATAGAACAAGCCCCTATGCCTCCTATTGCCCCTCGTCCCACAGAATGGGCAAATGCTCGAAGTCATATTCGCCAACTTCCACTACTTCTATCCCATACTCCTCAGCCTTCCCTTTCAGTCTCTGAATATAGCAGTTGTTTCTAATGATCACTCTGAGTTCTCTCTTTCCATTCCTCTTCCAGTATCTAGGCATGGATACCCTCTTAATATGAGGGGGCAGTCTTCCCTTTCTCTCTAACTTCTTCAGCTTTAGGAAGCTCCTCCAAGCCTCATTGTTTTTATTTGTTATTTGTTGTGCTGTTGCTGAGCCTATTAAGGGAGCATATTTCCTATAAAGATGCTTAGGATACCATTCAAATTTTTATAGTGGATGTATGCCTGTCTACGCTCAAAGTTAAGCTCATTATATAACCTAGCACAATTATCTGCTAGTTCCCAGAGAGCTGGATTATCCTCGATTATGAACTTGTTCGTCCTTTTCATTTCTTTCCACCTTGCTCTTCTATATATCTCTGGATGGTCTCTGATGATACGTGTCCAGCTGTTGAGACGAAGTAGCTTCTAGTCCATAGCGATGGGAGCTTTAAAAGCTCGGGAAATTCGCTTCTAAGTACTCTAGATGTCCTCCCTTTAATCCTCCTCAGAACTATGTGTGGAGACCAGTATGGCTGGACTGATATGAAT
>QMRH01000099.1 GCA_003650675.1 Thermoprotei archaeon
ATAATAAGGCTGCAAAAAGGTTAAAGAGGGAAGAGGGGAAGATCAGCCGTTTTCAAAATATCCCTTCATAAAGCAGAGGGTTGGAAAAGAAGAATTTTTCACAGGTTACGCGCCAGGAAGCCTAAGACGATTCAATCCCCGCCGAAGATTCTTCAAGAAACGTAAAAAATGGGGAGTTTGCGAGGGAAATGAAGTGATGGGTCAAATGGTACGTCTCGCTGAGCGTTTCAGGCTTAATTATAGGTATGGGAATATGGATATGCTCTTTACTTAAAGACTCTCCCCTGAGGATTTATGGAGTTTGCTTGACATTCACTACGAGATAAGAAGGATCTATCCGGTCCGCTACTCTCAGTAATGGGTCAGAATCCACTTATAGACAAGATCATCTGCCTTCTGCACTTCAGCATCTTCCGAAAATGCATCTTAGGAATGTTCATTCCCGGCATCCTTAATCTGGCAATGTCAGTGATAATATTCAGGTATATGCTTTTGGGCGCATTAATTCCGATAATAGCCCTTGATACACCGTACATTCTAATACTCATGCTTCCGCCGCTCATATTGAATGTTCTCGGCCTTTGTAGGCCGCGATTGCAGGAGAGGGGATTGGGAGGACGCGGCTTCTTCCGCGAAGAGCATACGGCGACGTTGGAAGAATAGAAGCACTTAGGATAGGAGCTAAGAACGGTCTTCCACTCATATTAAAGGCCATTCTAATCTTTATTCTCTCTTCAATACTGGAGGCCCTCTTGGAATACGTTACACCACCATTTCTCTCCTAAACTGAAGAGGACACTGCTGAGGAGAGAGTTGATCTAATCATCTCCCCACGTATCTCCCGCGGAGTAGAGCCTTTAGCTGTTCCTTCAACTCACAGCAGTGGAGGAGTGACTAGACATAGAAGGATTACTCGTGAGGGGGGCTGGACGCAAAGCCATAGTGCCCTTGGGTGTGGGCGTATATGCACGTGCACTCAAATAGATGAAAGAATGAATGTGTTGATGGGATGTGATTCGGTAGAGTTTGGCGGGTTCGTGTAGTAATCTTTATATGCTACTTTCTTATAAGTTTACCGACATTTTTTCCGAATATTTCTTTGTGAAATTTAACAAGAATTCTGAGACTTCTTTAAGGATTTTAAACATTTTAACTCTTATTTCACCGCATTTTAAACCTGGCGTCACAAATTTGGTTAGCGTCACAATCCATGTTATCCTAGATGGATTTTCGTAAAAGTGCGCTGCGGCATCGAAAAAGTTCTTTTCTCGGATAGTGACAGATTGGTCAACTGAGGCTAATAGAATCTTCATTTCATCAGGCATTACTTCTTGAATTAGTTTCATTAATCTTTGGTTCTGGTTTAAATCCTGAAGTAGTGTAGGATTAACAGTATATCCTTTGATACGTTTCTTCATTTCGTTGTGGGTTTTAGCGGGGATGAAATAGAATGTCTTTTTCAGTAGGCCTTTTACAGATAACTCGCATTCCATTCTCTTCAGTTCTCTATAGACCACAGCCTGGGCTTTATTCATTTTAGACTCAGGAACTATTTCCAGAGCGCAAGTATACTGAGTCTTACGTTCTATACCTAAAGGTAATGGAATTCTACGTATAATAATTTCAGTAAATGGAGCGTCCTTTACTTTAATAATGCAATTATTTGGAGTGCCTTTCCATTCCACTACATATTTTGATAAAGCCTTAACATCATCTGGAGTTTCAAACATCAGCGATTTAGTCTGTATCAACGTTTACTTATAAAATTTTTGAAGCGAAAAACTTTCCAAAAAATAAAAAAAGGGAAGGCTGTTTAAGCGGAGAAGAACACGGCTATTGAAGCTAGGCCCCAAGCGAGGACGCCGAGAGAGTAGCCAGCTATGAATCCGGCAGCTATAGGCGTAACCCACTCTTCCATCCACTTGACACCGCCTATTCTCAGCACCAGTTTCTTCAGGAAGTAGGTTACAAGATAGGTGTAGCCCCAGCCTATGCATACAAATGCATGCCCTACTCCCATTGAAAATCCTATAGGATTAATTGGGAACCATATGAAGTGGGACTTTAGCCATATTAATGCGCCGCAAATGAGGACAGTGATTACAAATGTCACTGCTACCTCCCATCCCACTTCTAGAGGATGACCGACCCACATCCATCCTGGAATATTAAATGACGCGGCCATAGAATTCCCTCGACCCCATATGTAGTTTAGTCCTTCAGGCTTTATTCCATATGTATAGTAGAACCATAGGCCTAATGGCAGACTTATTGTCATAACGATGAGTGATGCTATTGTAACAGATCTGAACATGTCACGTGGCTTGATTCCAAGGTTCGCCCCGACTTTATAGGCTTCTACGACTGTTTGAGTCGCGAAGACCTCCGTGTTAGCGAGAGAGAATCCTTTAAAGCCATGAAGGTATTTTATGCCGTACCAAGAAACAGCGTTTGGATCTGGATAAATTTTTAATAGATCCTCATAGGTGCCAGGCAAGTTCTGGAATGGCGGGTAGACCATCCTGAAATAATATGGTGGCCCCATCCAATCGTCTTCAGCACTTCGCACTATGTAACCAGCGGCTTTCATCCTGACGAGAGTTAACTGAGTGAAGCCCCAGAAGATTAGCCAGAGTATTCCTGCATCCACTCTAAGTCCAAAAGCTATGTTAGCCCATACTAGGAATAGCACTACGCTTATGATAAAGGTCAGCCAGGCTGCTCTGTATGACATGGCTTCTCTTTCTTTTTCATCTTTTGTCGGCCCCTTTATCGCTGACCTAATTGTGTCAACTAAGTATCTCCAATTTCCGCCAAGGATACAGTACCAGAGTCCTAGACCAATAAAAACTCCAAAGTTAGCTAAAACCGCGCCGAGGTAAGGATTCTCAGGTCGACCATAATACCAAGCGTTGTATCCGTATCGTGATCCGCCTCCTGGAAATGCTGGTTTTGGCACTAAGCCCATAAACCACATTATCATAGGAATCAGAGAGGATTGAATCCAACAGAATATTCCTGCTGAAAGCAGTATGTCTACTGGCACGAGGAATGCCACCGCGAAAGCTACTGGATGCCCAAAGATTATACCTGTCCATCCAGGTAGCGATTCGAACCATGCTGGACCTATAGCCACCCCGAAATCTAATGTACCTGGATGCCAAGATACCCAAGGCCATTTCTGCCATGCCGAAACGACAGATGGGAACCATGGGAACATTATACCTAATGCAAATTGCAGTTCAAAGAGAAAGCCGATGACTAATGCTGCCAGAAAGCGTTTTCGACGTACGAGAGAGGTAAGCCCGGTGCGTTCCTCGCCGAAAGGCTCAGCGTTTATCAAGGTTAGTGTATGCACCGTGGCGTAGACAAATTCTAGTCTTTCTATGTCGATCCAACGCCTTCTAAATATATTGTAAAGCGAGGTCCATAGGAAGTAATAGATAACTGCTCCTGTCCAAAGAATTGCTAATGGCACTGTCCATTCGGACCATGGAACCATAGTCCCGCCAACAGTCATAGCCTCTAGCACTTCTTTTTTAGGAACCCATGGAGGAATATATGGACCATAATTAATTGGAAGGTTGGGGTTCATCCTGAAGTTAGCGACAGTTGCAAGGTTTGTTAGTGGATATCCAAATCCACAAGCATATATCGTGCTCACCAGTATCATTGAATATAAAACGGCGTATTTTTTCGGATTTATTCTGATCTTTGCGAGCAAGTTCCCAAGTAAGACGATTGAACCAAAGGCTAATGCTAGCTGTGGAATAGCCGTGTTTAGAGGACCTACTAGATCGCCAAGCTTAAGCATGGTCC
>QMRH01000100.1 GCA_003650675.1 Thermoprotei archaeon
AGTGAATATTAGCGAAGAGCCCGTTGAGGGAAAACCGCACGGCGGGTTCTGTGAGGGACATGGTTCTTCTCACCTTATACTGTTCAATTAACTATGAAAGGAGAACGATATGTCTACTCGACATTCGGATAGTTGGGGAACAGATAATACTTATCAGGCACGGATTTGGTATTATTGACATTCCCAGGCTCCTGAACTGCTGTTACTACCTCTGTTTCAGGCGTAATGGTGGAATCCACTGTGCCATCGTTATTCGCATCTATTTGCAAGCCATAATCACTGGTGGGATTGTAGTTAATAGTTCCCGTCCAGTTTGAATCCACGGGAATTTCGCTGTAATAGTAGCGATTTAGGGAGTTCTCGGAAACGGGTTTCAAAATCTCAGCATGCATGGTGCCTTCCCCTATGCCGCGGATAGTGATGGTATATTCCAGATCTTTTGGGACAATAAAGTAGAAGGCACTATCCTGCGGTCCAATTTCGTAAACTTCTATTCGAGCGCCGGGTATTTCGTTAACCCTCACGCTATCGGAGATGAATCCCACTCTCCTGCCGGAGTTATCCACTACGAGCATTCTTGCTGGGCTTTCATGGCCGAAGACTGCTTTACCTTCTGTATAAAGATTGTGAATTGTTTCGGTAGATAAGCAATCCAGCTTTTGGGAAAGCAATCCAATATCCAAAGGATTTGGGTGCCAAATAAGGGCTTTGTTGTAGCTACGATATTGTAAAGTAGAATTTTTTAAATCAATGGAGACTGTCTGTCCGCCAGTATTAGGATAATTTGGATCGTATGCAATAATATATGCTTTTTGATCCCCATGGTCCAGAATGACCTTATATGCCCAACATGCATGCCTTTTATGCCTTTTCCCATCAGGTTTCTCTAAGCCTAGTATGCATATTCTATTATTCTTCAACATACTAATTGCCGTGTTGGAAATAACATTGGGATTCCACATCTCTTCCCCCTCAAGATATACGTTACCCCAGAACTGATAATGAATTATATTCTTCTTCACTTGCCATTCGTTATAATCCAATTCCCTGGTATGAATATTAGGTGAAATAGGGTTTGTGGTTGGAAAGCGGAAGTATATTCCTGCCGTAGAGGACATCCCTAGACAAATTCCACCCATATCCTTAGCAAACCACCACCGTAATATCCAATTGAAGCCTCTTTCAGCAAGTGCTCTTCTAAGTTCTGAAATCGTTGGGATGTGCAATGAATCATTGGGGAAATCATAAGTGTCTTCGGAAAAAATAAATGGGTTCCCCTCCGGATCTGTAATATAATACGATGATAGTTTGTAAACTCGATTTATAAATGTAGGCGTTCCTTCAATTGCCACTATTCTGACTTCGATCTGATTATTTTCCCAAACTGCAGGCAAATTATCTATAGTGGCTATTTTAACGCGATCTTTGCCGGGTTTTATTTCGTCGATAACTCCGTCACGAGGGTTTCGATCATGACGGCGATCTATATCAATGTCAATCTGTTCTCCATTATAATAACACTCTGGTTTGATCCTCTCAAGGTTTGATGTTTCTTGATTTTGTATATTTACTATTATATCGATGCGTTCAGCATCATCTGTTTGAGGCGGGTAAGAAACCGATGTTTTGAAGCTCAAGCTTTCTAGAGCTAAACGATAGTGCTTTATTGTAACCGTCCCCTCACTGTAATCATAGCCCTGCGCCTTCCCGTCATTGATCACCGCCAGAATGTAATAAGGCCCTCCTTCCGGAAGTCCCGACGTATCCCAAACATAGGTGTCACCATCTCCATCCGGGTCCTCGTGCAATTCCACCGCAATCCAGGTGTAGCCACCATTGCTCTTATCAGTATCTGTATCATACGCCAGGCTGATCAGGGCGTCATCGTCAGCGTCGCTGTCAGTCCATTGAATGGTGTAAGAAATGTCGGCCGTTTCGTCACCGGAGGGTTTAACCACTCTAATCGTCGGTGAGACATTATGCTGTATCGTAACTGTCCCCTCACTGTAGTCGTAACTTTGTGCCTTGCCATCATTAATCAGTGCCAGGATGTAATAAGGCCCTCCTTCGGGTAGGGATGAAGTATCCCAAACATAGGTGTCACCATCCCCATCTGGGTCCTCATGCAGTCCCACTGCAATCCAGGTGTAGCCACCATTGTTGATATCGGTATCCGTATCATACCCCAGGCTAATGAGAGCGTCATCGTCAGCATCACTGTCTATCCACTGAATCGTATAAGAAATATCCGCTGTCTCGTAATTGGAGGGCTTTATGATCGTAATGGCTGGCTCATCGTTGGGAATTTCAATAGTAAATGGATAATCACTAAAATCGTATATCGATGCATCTGTAGCAGAGCTTATTTTAATCCTGTAATCTATTCCCGGCTGTATATCATTGGGAACCGTCCAGCTATACGAACCATCATTGGCGGTGCTGGAGGCAATGGTGCGATTCAGGCTGTTGCCCCTGTAAAGCTCGATCTTCACCTCAGAGCCCACATTGCCGGAAGAAGTCCAGGTAATGGTATATTGTTGTCCTGCTTGCCAGACGATGCCAGGGGCATTGGGATAAGTTATTGTTAATTCAGGTTGTGATTGAAAGGATGCCCTTCGAGTATGTCTTATATCATGCCCAAACATAGGCCAGGGAGAATTTGCAAGACCGTAACTATCTGTATAAATAGCATAAATGTAAGGACCGTTTGATCCTATATAAATTATTCCATCTGTACCCAATACAGGAGATGAATATATGCCATATCCTTCTGTTCCATATTTCCATCTTAACTTTCCATCCGAGGTTAATGCATATAAATACCCATCTTGGGATCCTACATAAATTGTACCATCTTGTCCTACAAGCGGAGAGGATTCTACTAAATTCCCTGTCAGAAATTTCCACTTAAGGTTACCATCTGGATTTATTGCATAGAGGTATTGGTCATCTGATCCTACGTAGATTGTGCCATCAGCTCCTATTGACGGTGATGACTCGGCAGGACCGTTGGTTTTAAATTTCCATTTAAGTGTTGCATCAGGATTTATAGCATAGATATAAGAATCTTCTGATCCTACATAGATTGTACCATCTTGGCTTATTGCTGGTGAGGATTGAATAGCACTGCCTGTTTTATATTTCCATTTAAGGCTACCATCTGGATTTAAAGCATACAAGTAACTATCCCATGATCCCACATATATAGTCCTATCTTGGCTTATCGCTGGAGAGGACTCGATCCAGTTCCCAGTAGCAAACTTCCATTTAAGACTTCCATCTGAATTTAAGGCATATATATTATGATCTCCAGATCCTACATATATTATCCCATCCTGAGCTATAGCTGGTGAAGAAGCTATCCATGGTCCCATCTTAAACTTCCATTTGAGAGTCCCATCTGGTTTTAGAGCATAGAGATAGCCATCATGTGAACCAACGTATATTGTTCCCTCTGGAGATATAGATGCTGTGCTAACGGACTTCCCAGCTAGAAATTTCCATTTAAGGCTTCCATCAGGCTTTACTGTATAAAGATTATGATCTGCAGATCCTAGCAATATCGTCCCATCTGGCCCTATAGCTGGAGAAGCCATAGTACCTGATCCCATTGAAAATTTCCATTTAAGACTTCCCGGCTGCTGGGCGAAAGCTTGAAGGGAAAAGATAGCCAATAATCCCACAATCCATGAGAGTAAACACTTGTTTTTCATGGTACTTTCCTCCTTAAGCTCAAATGATTTTTTAAACGAAATTTTCTTTTATTCGAAATTAATATAAATAGCAACTCCGATA
>QMRH01000101.1 GCA_003650675.1 Thermoprotei archaeon
TCTCCCCTCACAGATCAAAGCCCTTGAAGGTAAGCTCGGTGCCATAGTGATCTACCAGCTCTCCGGCGTTGTGCCGAATGCAGAGTTTGTTGTTGAAAAAGCTAAAGAGCTGGGTGCAAAGTATATCGTCCCAGTATTACCGCTTAGCTTTATAGCAAGGCTTGTCGAGGCAGGTAGAAAAAACGGTTTTGTAATCCTCTTCGCCAGAATGGAAGCCATAGCACAGACTGATCCAGACACTGCTAAGAGGCTTGTTAATGAGGCTCCAGACCGTAGAACAATGACTACTTACGCAGATGGCACAGTAAAGGTTCATGAGTTCAAGGGGTTTGAAAAAGTAGTTAAAGTACAAATCATAACAGAACCATGGTGAGAGTATATGAGCCACTGGACAGTTGCTAAGCTTAGAATTAGGAATCCGAATCTAGAGTTGTTAAAGCAGGCTCTTCAAGTGATTGCGCAGGAGCTTGGTGTTGGGCAAGTAGTGGAGAACTATGAGGTGATTGGATGGCATGCTAAGAAATTATGTCGTTTCGCTATTCCAATGCAGTTGCCTTATGGTAATGGCTATGGTGTCTATATTGACAGCAATGGTGAAGTCAAAGTTGTTGTTGATGACCATGGTGCTCCACTATCTGCTAGCGAGTTTGCCAACAAGTTAAACCAGTACTATACAGCTCTCGCAATCGCTAGGGTAGCGCCACAGCTAGGCTTCACAATTCAAAGCATTCAACAACTACAGCAAGGCGTTTTAATCGATCTTGTGAGGTGAGGGGGATGGAGTACATTATCTGGTGAAATCTACGGCGATGAGGGGGAGTAAAATGCCCGTCACCAGGATCCTTATAACAAATGATGGCAAGATTGTTGTCGAGGGTATTGGCTACGTTGGCGACCAATGTCTTATTGATCTCCAGAAGCTCAAAAACGCTTTACAATCCCTCGGTATCGATGTAGACATCGAGATGCAGCAGAAGAAGCCTGAAGCCTACATGAGTACAGAGGTGGCGGTTCATGAAAACCAGTAGCTACATATCATTATCTATCAGTAATGCTACCATGATTATTGTAGCCAAGAACGAGGACGAGGCTAGGAAGCTGCTAGAACAACTCAAGAATTTCGGCATAGAAGCCGAGTCATTATTCACGTCTATATGTGGCTAATTTTTCTTTTTCCTAGAAATATATAAAAACTTTTTATACCCCTGTAGCAGGTACTACATATACTGGTGAGAGCTCGTGTCCCGAGCTCGAACTCTTGGCTTTGAATCCATTATTAAGAAGTTAAGGAAACTTGGTTTTGAAGTTAGAGTCGAAAAGTATTATGAGGAAGAGGATGATAGGAAATATGTTGTCCGTGAAGCTGTCGGTAGAAGAAAGGTTTATGGATACCATGTTTCAGCTTATGTTGAGGAAGTTAATGGTAAGGTAGAGTACGTGAAGTTTGAAGTTTTTGAGATACCTTCCATACGTGTTAGTGCTAAGAATGTTGAAAAAGCATATCAAGAAGTTCTCAAGAAGCTCAACCAAGTTGTTGAGAGGAAAAAGAGGTTTAGCAGAATTGCTGAAGAGTTAAGAAGTCTTGGCTTCGAGGTTATGGAGTATGCATCATACATGGAAGCAATATATCGTAAAGACGCTTTAGACTATGTTAGAATAGTGCTCCGCTATGAAGCAGATGAAGTAGATGACGGTACAATGATGGTTCAAGTTTCATTGAAATCAGAAAGGGTAGTAGACTTAGCGAAAAAGGCGGTAGAAATCGTTAAATGATTTTTCTTTTTTGTAGCACCTGCTACAAGGGTACTAAAACTTTTTATACTCCCCCTAGGCTATAGTTATACTAGGTGTGTCATGTATGTCTCTCCCCCAATTTAATGGGGTTGAAGCTTTCAAGATTGCCTGGTTGAAGAGGAGAGCTCAGTTTAGTACAGTGGCCTTTCTAAAGTCTTCTGATCCAAAGCGCTTGCCGCAATTCATTAGATTTATTCATTCAATCTATTCTTCTTCAAGCACAAAGAAACCATTCAGGATCTTTCTATATAAGGTTTGGAGCGGTCTATACGAGGTTCAGGTTTTGTCGGATGGTAATATCCAATACATTCCAGTAGCACCTACACAGCAGTCATCGCCATTAATGCAGGCTCTCTCACAGATTGCAGGGGGATCTACGCAGATACGTGACCTCAACCAGGCTTTGGTGTTCCTAGACAATCTGATGAATGTTTCAGAACGCATAATCACGATCTTTTGGGGACTATTCAGTTATAAGAATGTTTCAGATCAGGAGTATTACAGCTTCATAAAGTTCCTCAGAAACGCAATCTTCACAATGGAGTATTACGTTAAGTATCACTTTATTGTTGTATTCACAGAGTGTCCAGAGTGTTTAGCTGATGATGATACACTTAAACATAGTATAGTCATAGACATACCACCGTCTACAAAAGAGGAAAGGTTGCAGATCCTTAAAGACATAGCAACAAAAGCCGGCATCAATGTAAATGGTGAGCTTGAGACGATTGCAGAGGCCATGAAGGGGTTGAATCTTCATGAGACTGAGTCAGTAGCTCTAGAATCCATCTTCAGATATGGAACATATAACCTAGAAGCTATGGTGCAATACAAGTACGATATAGTTAGGAAAAGCGGTATATTAGACATCGAAGAGCCCTCACATGGCTTTGAAGCTGTTGGAGGCTATAACGTTCTCAAACACTTTATAATAACCAATATTGTTAAGGTTCTAAAGAACCCTGCAAAAGCTAGGAGACTTGGTATTGAGCCACCAAGAGGAATCCTATTCTTTGGCCCTCCAGGCACTGGTAAGACATGGTTTGCTAGAGCTCTCGCAAAGGAACTGAACTTACCATTCCTGAGATTAAGAACTGAGAAAATAGTATCAAAATGGTATGGCGAGACTTCTAGAAACATCGCCAAGGCTATTGAGGTTGCAGAGTCTGTAGCACCATGTGTTCTATTCATTGATGAGATTGATAGGTTTGGTAGGAGGGGTCATTTAACAGAGCACGAGGAGTCTAGGAGGGCTTTCAGTATTCTCTTGGAATGGCTTGGCGACTCTAGAAGAAAAACAATAGTCATCGGTACAACCAATAGGCCTAAGGATCTTGATGAAGCGTTTAGAAGAGTTGGGCGCTTCGACTACATTATCCCAATGCTCTACCCTGATAAGGAGGCAAGGCTGGAGATCCTCAAGGTTCATACAAGTGTTGTTAGGAAAGTGCCTTTAGCGGATGATGTTGATCTAAAAGCTATTGCTGAGGCCACGGAACTCTGGACTGGTGCTGAGCTAGAGGAGTTAGTGAAGCGTGCTGCTAGGAAGGCTCTTGAGGAAGATGCAGATGTTGTTACAATGGACCACTTTAAGAAGGCTCTATCAACATTCAGGGTAAATATTGAAGAGAGGAGGCAGCAGCTAGAAAGGTATATGAGGCTTGCTATGGAGTTCACTAATGATGCCGAGTTTCTACAACAACTAATGAAGTCCTATAAAGCTGACAGGCTTAAGGCTATGAAGGAGTTCTAAACCCAGTTCTTTTTCCTCCACCCCCATACTGGTGGAACTATGGTTCTCCTCCTCTCCCGTATGTCTAGAGAAGAGTATTCTAGGTGGGTAGAGAAGGTATCTCAGGGCTTTAGCAAAGGAGAGGTTGTTGAGCTGACATCTAGGCATGTTAGAGATATTATGATGGCTACCAAGGGTAA
>QMRH01000102.1 GCA_003650675.1 Thermoprotei archaeon
CTCTGGAACCCGTAAACGAAAGGAGGCTATAAAAAAGAAGCAATCAATAATTGTGGCGCCTGCAGGCATGCTGAAGGGAGGACCAGCCATGTATTACGTACGTAGAATAGCTGAAAAAAGAAACAACGGAGTTTTCTTCGTAAGCTATCAGGCTCCCGGAAGCAATGGAAGAAGCATATTATTGGAAGGCATAATACCAGTATTAAGGGAAAAGGGCATTCCGGTGAAAGCCAGGGTCGAGTGGTTTGACTTCTCTTCGCATGTAAGTAAACGTGAAATCATCGATTTTCTGAGCCGAGCTAAAAAAGATGCCAAAATAGTGGTAGTCCATTCTCCCCCCAAAGGAGGAGAATATATCACTAATCTTATAAGGGAAAAACTAGGTAGAGAAAGTATCTTTCCAGCGAACGGAGAAGAGTTTATATTCGAGTTCTAGTGGGCCCGCGGGGATTCGAACCCCGGACCTCCGCCTCGTGAGGGCGGCCTTAGGGCCTTAGCTATCCTAACCACTAGACGACGGGCCCTGTACTTGTTTCCAGCTGTCCCTTAGTAGGAATTCAAGTAAATTATTTTAAGGTTTCTATCACCACGTGGGTGTCCGTTTCCAACACACCTTCTATATGTGAAAGCTTGCGTAGGAATTCGTTCAACTTAGACTGGTTAACAACAGCCACAAGATCAACGTCGCCAGTTACTCTATACAGCTTCTCCACAGCAAGACTCCTTATCTTAGCATAGGCCTGGCTTCTTTCTCTTGGTGACACTTTTATAAGGACGAAGACTTCCGCGGTTTTAACGCCAAGTAATTCTAGAGCTTTCTCTGTAAGATCAATGAACCCCCTTCCAGTCCTTATTAAACCCTCCTCCCTTAATTTACGTAGATGAATATTGAGGGCTTGACGCGTTATACCAAGCTCGTGCGCCAGCTCACTTTGGGTTTCTCTAACGGAAAATACATGTAGCGGCTGGCTTTTCCTGAAAAGTAGTTTAAGAAGCTGCATTTGCTTTTCCGTAAGCTGAAGATATTCAAGACCCACGTAAACCACCGTCAACATTTGTTACAAATGTTAAATAGTTTTTTTCCTATATCAATTTTGCTATCTCAAGGCCCCGAGAATACCTGTATTTAAGCTGGAGGAAGCCTATAACACTTCTATAGGTCTATTGTTTGAAAAATATGTTATATTCTTGAAACCATTAAAATTTCTACTTGGCTTATTTCATTAACCTTGGAAACTAGATCCTCGATTATCGTTGTTCCTCCCTCATAGTCTTCAGGCATCAGAAACTGTACTTTGAGAGCCTTTAACCCAAAGGCTATAGGCTCCTCGGCATAATCGTTTATTTTTATCTCTGGAGGCAAAGTCTTCTTTATACCTTCAAGTAGGCTACTTGGGTCTGTTGTCGCTTCTGCTGGGAATATTCTCGCTAAAACCATTACTTTCGCCAAAACCTTTCACCAGGACTCTTATGAATCCTCAGAGAAATATATCAAGTTTTCTATTAAGGGCCAGTGAATCCGCAACTTGGACATGTATAAAAGTTAACTTGTTTACGGCATTTTTCGCAACGCCAGATGGTCGCCTGGCCGCAGTTCGGGCATTTAAAGTTCACTCCACGTTCAAAGGGAGGGATAGGTCTATTACATGAAGAACAGGTAGGCAAGTTAATTTTCTCTATCCGCTGAATAGTAGATGCACTCATCTTAATCCCCGCGAAGCTTCAATCACAATATTTTACTTATATCTTTTTTGGTCGCCGATAAGCCTGTTTATATGATAGCTATTTTAGCTGGTTTTCCGAGGATCTTACTCAAGGCATTATTTAAAACCTGTAGGGGTAATGGTATGCGCCTCATGTCCGATAATTTAACTCTAAATACGTATTCTGAGCTACCATCCGGAAACCAAACAACAGTATATGAAACCAGGTGAGCGGGTGAAACTAGTTGTTCTACAAGAAATCTCGGATCCCCTTTATCGATGATTATTCTAATGTTCTTATATCGTCTCAGCAGGTTTAGGCGAGAAATCTTATGTTCTACCTGTCTTAATAAACCCCTATAAGCCTCGCTTATACCACGTAAAATAATTATAAGAAGTCCGTTAACTTCTATGCTTTTAACGTATACAGCTTTTTCGAGAAACGGGTATGTTTTTTCCATATTTAAGAAAATTCTCGAGATTTCGAAATCGAGCATGGTATATGCTCCTTTTTCTATCAGCTGGGAACAATTTGGACATAAAACACCTGTCTTTAAATCGAAATTGCAGAATGGTGTCTTCAAGACCCACCACCCTGGCTTAATGTTATCGCTATGGTGCTCACCCTTCTCGGCACACCTCCACGGGAGATAATTATATCACTTCCTATCTCAACGTCCTCTATTACAACATTCCGCATAAAATGTTTTCGGATACGCTCCACTATTTCTATAGCCTTAGGTATTTTGTTTCCACGAGCCTTGATTTTAACTTTATCGTATCCGGAGTGAAATAGGGCTAGACATAAACTTACATAGCGTAGGGTTGCCCTCCGGCCAACATATAGCACGGCATGATCCGCTTCCATCATTTATTTTCCCTTACCTTTCGGTAATATATATAGGAAACAGTAATCTTTTCGGCTATGTTTTTAAAATTCTTTCTGTTACTGCATTTTAGTAGTGGAATGACGGCGGAAGACTTATTAGACTATAAACATGATTGAATTCTTGGAGTTCTCGGGGGCCGGTTTTAATGTCAGTAAAAAAGAGTGAAGTAACCCTACGTGTAGCCGAGCTGGGACAGAGGGAAGTCGGCAGATGGAAGGTTAGAATAGATCCAGGAGTCATGGAGCAGATGGGATTAAGTGCAGGAGACATTGTAGAGATAGTCGGTAAAAAGCGGACTGCCGCAAAAGCATGGCATGGATACACGAGCGATTATGGAACACAAGTGATTAGGATGGATAGTATAACGAGGCGAAATGCGGGGGTAAATATAGGTGATAAAGTTGTTGTACGTAAAGCTGAAGTTAAAGAGGCAACTTCCGTTAAAATAGCTCCAGCCCACATGGCAATCTCCCTCGACGAGAACTTTATTGCATGGATTAAAAGAAAACTCATAGATAACCCTCTTTGTGAAGGCGATTTAATACAAATACCTGTCCTAGGGCAGGCCATCCTATTTCAAGTGATTTCAGTAAAACCAGCTGGAATAGTTTTAGTAACAGATAATACCAAATTAATAGTACTTGAGAGAGCAGTTGACCTAAGCCGTATACCTCGAGTAACCTATGATGATATAGGGGATTTGGATGAGGCTAAGCAGAAGATTAGGGAGATGGTTGAGCTTCCGTTGAAGCATCCGGAGCTTTTTAGGAGACTTGGAATAGAACCCCCAAAGGGTATTTTGTTGTATGGTCCTCCTGGTTGTGGTAAGACTTTGCTTGCAAAGGCCGTAGCCACAGAAAGCGACGCCTACTTTATTGCTATTAATGGTCCTGAGATTATGAGCAAGTTTTATGGCGAAAGCGAGCAGAGACTCAGAGAAATATTTGAAGAAGCAAAGAAACATGCTCCCGCGATAATATTCATAGACGAAATAGACGCAATAGCACCCAAAAGAGAAGAAGTAACAGGAGAAGTAGAAAAAAGAGTAGTAGCACAACTACTAGCCCTAATGGACGGGCTCGA
>QMRH01000103.1 GCA_003650675.1 Thermoprotei archaeon
ACTGTCTCAAAAGATGGATATTACGACGTTACGCTGCAATCGGCCATAACAATCAAACCTAAAGTTTTGAACGTTGAAGTCAAGGTGTATCCAGAAACAGTGTTTTCGGAAGGGACAATAAATGTAACCGCGTATGTAACGTTTAATGGACAGCCCGTTTATGAAGCAAACATTATGGTTGCATCATCTTTCGGTAATCTTTCCGCCACAGGAATAACTGACTCTAATGGAATCTGCACATTTATATTTGCGGCTCCAGCGGTTAATCAAGAGACCAACGTAACATTCTTTGTGAACGCCTCAAAAACAGGTTACGTTTCAGGCGACTCTTCCGCACAAATAACATTAAAGCCAGGAGTACTCGAACTTGATGTAAGCATTAACCCCATTACGGCGAATTCTGGACAAACCGTGGTGTTAAATGTGCATGTGAAATGCAATGAAACTGACATACAAGACGTATTTGTCACAGTCACGTCTGATTTCGGCAACTTTTCAGGATATACAAATTCTAGCGGTTTATGCATTTTTGAATTTGTAGCTCCTCAAGTAAGCGCACAAACAACCTTCGCCTTAACTATTTCCGCATCAAAGAGCGGCTATGTGGATGCTCATGGAACATTCTATTTGGATGTAACTCCAACAGGCGCTTCTCAAACTGGATTCCTATCGACAACCTTCCTGATAATAATGGCGATAATCCTCATAATAGTGGTGATAATTGCTCTCCTGTTCAAGTTTAGAATAATTGAGGTAAGTGTGGAGGAAAAGGCGGAATCTTGAAGTTTTCTGGATTTAGAATTTTTAACTGAGGATATAGGAAATAATCCCTGTTTAGTAAGACATAAGATTTAATAAATACGTGTACTACTATTCAATAGGAGAACACATATGCCAAAGAAAACAGGGATACTCACCAAACTCAAAAAGTTAAAGATAAGATTCAATATTGGAAAACGTAAAAAGAAAATATCGAAGAAACTAGCTCCGCCTCCACCTCCCCCAAAACTTATTCCAAGAGGATATAAAATAGTGGAGAGATATCCCCTTTACGAACCATTTGTTCATGTAGCAATAGGACAAAACCCAAAAACTGGAGAGTACAAGTATTTCCTTGATGAATTGCAGCTTGACACGCTTGAAAGAGCTATTTACAACAGAATTCTTGACATACTTCTTGCAGAGATAGAACCCCCCAAAGAGGAAGTTAAAGATCCGAGAAAATTCTTCGCAGAAGAAGCCAAAAAAATAGTTGACAAGTATAGGATAAGCCTAGGCTGGCTTCCGGAAGTTTCATGGTATAAAATTCTATATCATGCTGAGAAAGATCTTGTAGGCTTTGGACCCATAGATGCCCTTATGCGTGATCCAAACATCGAGGATATTTCATGTGACGGAGTGAATAAGCCTGTTTATGTTTGGCATAGGAAATATGAAAGCATTGAAACAAATCTTAAGTTTAGTTCAGATGAGGAACTCGACAATCTGGTTGTTAAGCTTGTTCACATGGCTGGAAAACACGTAAGCTCAGCGTTTCCAATAGTTGACGCTTCTCTCCCAGGCAAGCATAGGCTTGCAGTATGCTACAGAAGGGAAGTTACGCCCTTCGGAACAGCCTTCACCATAAGAAAGTTCAGAGAAGACCCATACTCGATAATAGACCTAATAAACCTCGGCACACTAAGTGAAGAAATGGCTGCCTACTTCTGGGTATGCTTAGAAAACAGAGCCTCAGTAATGGTTCTAGGCGGAACAGCTGCCGGAAAAACCACAGCCCTAAACGCACTTGCATGCTTAATCAAGCCCGGAAGCAAAATAATCACCATTGAAGAAACAGCCGAGCTTAACCTACCACATGAGAACTGGGTTTCTCTAATCGCTCGCCAAAGCTATGGTTTGGGGACTTCCGGCGTCGGTGAGGTAACCCTTTTCGACCTAGTTAAAACCTCAATGAGGCATCGTCCAGACATACTTATAGTTGGAGAGGTTAGGGGAAGCGAGGCTTACGTCCTATTTCAAGCGTTAGCAACCGGCCACGGCGGAATGTGCACAATGCACGCCGAAGACCTACGCTCAGCAGTTAAGCGGCTAACTCAGAAGCCTATGGACATCGCTCCAGCCTACATCCCACTAATGAATATAGTCTTAACCGTTAGAAGGGTTCACATAGAGAAAAAGAAGGAAAAAAGGGCGTATCGAAGAGTAGTATTCGTAGATGAAATTGCAGATTATGAGGATTACAGAACGATTTTCAAGTGGAGGCCTGCAAAAGACGATTTTGTTTCAGCCTTTAGTAGTAGCGTAATGCTCCCATCAATTGCTGAACGGCTGGGCGTAAGCCAGAAGGAGCTTCTGAAGGAAATTGAAAGGCGAAAAAAGGTTTTACACTGGATGAGGCAGAGAGGCATAAGAAGTTACAAGGACGTAGCAAACATAATCGCAGAGTACTACTCTAGACCTAAAGAATTCTACGAAAGGATATTGAAAATTGAGAAACTTGGAGAGGAGGTTTCGGCGCTTGCCGCTTCTAGACACTCTTGAAGGCTGGTCTTTCAGAATTTTCGGCAGAATAGCCCCAAAATTTCTGAAAAATGTATTTGAATTCAAAGATTACCTAGAAAAAGCAAGGATACGGATGTATCCGGAAACTTATGTGTCCCTAATGTGTTTTGCGGCACTTCTAACCCTACCAGTCTCCATACTATCAATAATCCTACTCTACTTTTTCCGCATCATCCCGCTAATTTTCCTCGTCCCACTACCAGCCTACGTTATGATAGGTTTCATAGTAATCCCCATGTCAAAAGCAAGTGAAAGAGCAAGCACTCTAGAGAGAGAAATGCCCTTCGCAGCAACCTACATTACAGTTATGGCCTCCGGAGGAATAGCCCCCTACATAAGTTTTAAACGGCTCGCGCAAGTTGAGCTACTGCCAGCTATGCGTGAGGAAGCTAGAGAAATAATTAAGGATGTGGAAATTTTTGGAATAGATCCGTTAACGGCCATGGAAAAAGCCGCAAAGAGGAACCCTCTTGACATGTTCAGAGATTTTGTGGCTGGTTATGCATCTACAGTAATAGTTGGAGGAGATATAACCCACTTTCTGGAAACTAAATCGGAGGAAATATTCAAGATTAGAGCTACAAGGGTTAAGATGGCGGCTGAACGCTTAGGCATGCTTCTAGAATCCTTCATTATAGTTATGGTTCTGATGTCTCTATGCTTTTATATACTCTTCAGCATAGAATCCATCTACAGCACGGGTATCTCTTCGGCTTCAAACTTGTTCCTTTACACTTACGTTTTCACGCCAATGCTATCATTGATGTTCATCTATTTGGCTCACAGCATGCAGCCGAAAACTCCAATAACAAATTGGCCTCCATACAAAGTTTATGCAGCCTCATGGGCTGCAGGAATCTTCCTATTGCTGGTCTTTAACGACTTCTTCGGGATGATAAAGATTCCTTTCATAAGTTCACTTAGCTCAATAATGGACTTTCCAACAAGCGTAGCGATAACATTGTTTATTTCAGCTGCCCCCGCCGCCATCGTCCAGGGGAAACTTTCAAGGAAAAAATTCAGTTTGGAACGTGGGATTTCAAACTTTCTTAGAGATTTAACCGAGATAAGAAAGACTGGGCTAGCTCC
>QMRH01000104.1 GCA_003650675.1 Thermoprotei archaeon
CGTTTTTCTTTGTAATTCAGTTTTAATATAGAATAGCACATCTTAGGTTGTGTAGTTTCTGGTGAGTCTGCGTGTTATTCGGTGAAGTTAGTTACTGCTGATTTGGTGAAGCGGCTTCACTACACTTTCTTACCTATCTTTAGGTACTTAGATGCTAGGTGTACATACATCATCGTTGTTTCTGGTCTTGCATGTCCTGCGAACTTAGCTAGCGAGACTATGTCTACGTAGCCCTTCTCCTTAAGCTCCTGAATGGCTGCATTAGTAAGCCGTGAGTTATGAGTTACGAATCCATCAGTTATTAGGTTATGATACTCGGACACCTCGAAGTCATAGACCGTTACACCCATTTTAGATTCAGTGAACTCTTCCTGAGGACGTTTCTCTATCTTTGTAACCTTAAGCCAGACTATATCACCATCTACTAGAGGTCTTAAAGCCTGGATTTCAGGCTCGTCTGGCAGCAACTCGATTATTTCCCTAAGCTTCTCCTTTGACGGCGGTATCTCAGAATACCTCTGAAGTATAGCAACTGGACTAACCCCTTTGAAGTACGAGACCTTCTTACCTTCTCTCTTCCTCCGCTCATACACCCGCCTTATAACATCACATACAGGAACCTGATAAGCTGGCTTCCTCTTATTAGGGTCGGCAGACTTAACATTAATTTCCTTCAGCGTAGGTATTAATTCCTTAAATTTAAGTGCCATATCGGAGTGGGGAACAACCAACTGATATATAGTACCAGTATACTTTATTCCCTGAGGTACGGTAACACTTCTAACCCTTTTCTCAAGTAAAGATTTAATAGCGAAATACAGCAACAGCATTTGGATGTCCTTAAGTAATTCCTTATTTGTGTTATACATTATTGGAAAACTACCATCAGCGCCCTCAGCATCATAGAAACCAGCTATCAACTGAGCGATCTCATCATCTGTCGCCGTGTATGCCTGTAGCGGCACTCTCTTATGCCTATCTATTCCCAGTAATGAGAACAGATCCACGAGAGGTCTTGAGAACACCCTAAGTACGTAACTGTTTCTATTGCTAAGCTTACAAATTCTACATGAAAGATTTAGTGGCTCACATATTTCGCTAGCGTAATATTCAATACGTTCACGACTCCTGTCATATATGGCTATCTCCGTAGTACCCTTATGGTAGTAACCATCACCTAGATAATACCCAATTAAACGCCATAGTTTTGGGTCAAAGCACCGACGCCTGTTAGTGATCCTTATCCTCTCAACACCCATAACATAATCGCCAACTTTGAGATCTCTAGCCATAACCTCAACTACCTTACCGTTCCTAAGAGTAAAGAACCTGTGCTCTGGCGTACAAACAATCTCTCTTCCATCTGCCCAGATAGAATACACAAATCCTTTATGGAAGCCCCTAGAAGCTATCTTCCCTACCGCTGGCTTCATGTTATTGAGGTCTATCGATATGACTTCAGAACCGCTGAAATAAAGTAGCTTGGCTGGCACAATTCCCTGAGGTGTTACAATTCTTGTTTCGCCATGCAGACAATGTCTAAGCACGTGGAATGAGTACTTCCTAGGGTCTAGACCGCACTCCTTAAGCCTCCGCTTAAACACGTACTGAATCATCCTGTCGGAGATGGGGAACAGCTTATTTCTTGGAGGCCTCTCACGCTCTATATACTCGTCAAGAACCTCCTTAGCGTATGGCCTGAGAGGCAGTACATATCTGTTTGGTCTGCCCTTATGCTTGAGCCTGACAACCTCGATGTAGCCAGTCCTGGCGTTGTAGCCGTCAGTCCTGAGCATTGTTACCTCCCTAAGCCTTAAAGCAAGGTCGTAGGCAACAACAAGAAAAGCAATCCTATCGACGACCTTCAAAACGATGTCCTCTGGAAGCCACTCAGGCTCGTACTGGACGCTGAACGACGGTGTGGGAATCCATGCAGCAATATCATCCATGCCAAGGTACTTGAAGAAAGCCCTAAGAGACCAACCAGCCAGGGCTAGAGACCTGTCGCTGTACTCCCTGGAATCCCTCAAATATGCGAAGTACTCCATAATGTCGTCCCTTCCAGCCTCCTTAGGGTCTGAGCCGTAGAACCTGAGGAAGTCCTCGACAAACAGTCTATACCTCTTGACGGTAGCCTCAGACTTGCCCGAAAGCCTCAAGTACTCAACGAAGCCAGCAACATACTTGCTATAGTCACTCAACCTTCTCCTCACCCTTATACCTGCCGTACTTAGGTACGTACCTCTTAGCACCAAGCCTTGTCTCAGGGTATAGCTCGGCCTGAGGTGCGAACCACCTTGGGTCGTCCTCCATACCAGGAACTATCCTGTAGTAAGTCTTTGGCATACCGTGCTTCGAAGGCTCCTTCCTGACGGGCTCTATAAGACCGAGCTTCTTAAGGAAGTAGAAGTACCTCCTAACGTTATTGTACGATGTTGATGGTTTAACCTTCTTAAAGCACTTGTAGAACCAGTACGGATTACCCTCGCCTACGGCTAGCAGGAAGTACTTAATAGCTAGACCAGTGAGCTTAACGGGTATTTCTGGGCAGTACTCCTCGTCAGAACTCATGCCTCACCCCTCTTCATATCCAATATTCTCTTAAGCTCTGGAAGAGATTTAAGCGCATCTGCAAGCGTTAGCCTGCTGTCAAAAAGTACTGAAATCGTCAGAACCATCCTCCTTATCAGCTCGTCGACCGATATTCCGAGCTCGTTAGCCCACGTCGTGAGCATGTCCAGAACTTCCCTGCTAACCCTTATCGATGGTTCGATGTATTTCCCGTCACTGTCTATCGCCTCAAGAACTATCCTATCTATGGCCTCTCTAAGCTTCATCCCAGTATTTGCTGCATACTTCCTCAACCTAGTATACGTCTCGTCGCTTACATATATCCTCTTGACCATATATCCCACAACCACCAGTACTATATATCCCAGAAAGTCTTATAACTCTTTACACGTAATCTGAAATGGTGAAAAAATGCCCAAGTACACAAGCTATAGCGAATTAGCCGAGAAGGCCCCCAAGAACTGGGCTAAGTACACTGACCCCGAGAGATATAGGGAGGGTATGAACAGAATAGCACCTCCAGGGAAGAGAGTTAAGGAGACTAGGGTAACTAACTACGGTAAGCACACAACCGAAGCTGAAGGTAAGAAGTGGTTAGAGAATTGGTCTAGCGCAATGTTCGAGTAAGCGAAGCACGGTTAGCGTAGTAGAATACGCCCTAAACATATAACAAATAAAAAACAAAACCTTTTTTATTAATTTCTAACAGAACTTAACCCAAACTCGCAGTTTATGGTGGAACTCAGCCAAGTAGCAAATATTTTAATAGTGCCTTAGGTACAGGTTTATTGGGTGCTCCCAGGTGGACATCAAAGCAATAATAGCTGTAATAATAGGCGCCATAATTGGGTTTGTGATAGGCAAGGCATTAGACCCAGAGCCACCTAAGGAATTAGTTGAGGCCATAGCCAGATCTACATGGGCTAGGGAATGGGCTGGCAAATTCGTGTCCGAGGAATTACCTCCAGAGGAAAGGGAAAAGTACATAAAGAAG
>QMRH01000105.1 GCA_003650675.1 Thermoprotei archaeon
AAAGAGTTTTCGTGCTTCTTCCACACCACATAGTTCCACTTCATAGTGTAGAATATTATATGGTTTGTCATGGGTTTTATGAGCTTTCTGATAGTAAGTGGAGGTTTATAAGGACTCTGCTGCCTTCTAAGGCTTGGACTGGTAGGCCTAGAGCTGATGATAGAAAGGTCATATAGGCTCAAGAAAGAAGCCTACAGGCAGATGAGGAGCTGTGCCAAGAGGTTCTCCGCATATCCGGAAACCGTAATAGAAAAGTTTCAGCTGGATTAATTAGCTTTCTGTGATCATAAGCTTTACATGGAGTTTCGATAGTTCCGCTATCTTTGCAGTTCTTTGAGAAGCATCTCTAGCGACTCTATCACCTTCTTTCTGTCCTCCTCCGCGTACTTGGTAGTTCCGAAGATACCCTTCCAGCTGTCTATGAAGGTCTTTCTTTTCATTACGGGAATTATGTTTCCTTCGAGTTTAGACTTGAAGACCTCAGGGTATGGCAGTATCTGCATTATCCGCCCGGTTAAGCCCGATGGGAGACCTCGCTCCAGCACCATCGAGGCTAGGTCGCGGACATCAGATGGCCTAGCAGAGATCACCTTCATTATGAAGTAGTCTGCGTAGCTCGGAGCAAGTATAGCGACCTCCTCGCCAGCTACGGGAATAGTGGCATGCGTCCCCTCCATCATGGCATCATCTACCAGTATCACGTCCTTCGGCCCCCTTCCCCTTACCTCGCCCTCCATGAAATCCAAAGATACCTTAACCCTAGCATTATCGTGCCTAACGAGCTTAACACACCTCATGAAACCATGGCTGCCGCGTTTCTCTAAACGCTCAACATAAAAGCCCTCTGGAAGGAGGGCGCGTAGCCTATCTATGGCCCATCCCTTTTCTTTCTTGGCGACGAAGTCACAGTCCCTAGTAAACCTCGTTAAGGGAATGAAAACCCTTAAAGCGTAGCCCCCTATTAGGAGAAGTCTAGGATTGCTAAATCCATCAGTCTTTTCAGATAGATGCTTTAGGGCCCTGAGTATTTCCTCCTCGCGGCGCCTCATCGCGTCTATGGCACTAGGCAAACTCAATCACCTTTTCGACAGCCTCCTCTACCAGCTCCCTAACATAGTCATGCTTCAAGTCGGTAGATCTAACCCTGAAGACCCGCTTCCCCATCTTCTCGTTCAACAAGCTACAGCCATACTTTACAGCCGTCCACACCCTTGTATCGGTCTTGGATATGCGCCTCCACCTAGCCATTCGCTTCAACTTCTCGAAGTCCACCTCATCCTTCCTGAAGTAGAGGATCGCGAAAGCATCCGTGAAGGCCCATTCAGACATGCAGCTTACTATGCAGGACTCGGGGGCTTCGACGAATAATCCATCAATCCTCACATACTCATAGGGAACCTTGTTGTAGTATTCGACCTCGAAGTTCCAGCCCATCTGCCTTGCGAAGCCCTCTAAGGCCCTTTTGTAAGACCTGTCATCGACCGCCAACCGGTAGATATCTCGGTGGATGAAGTCGTAGTTCCATGTGCTAGCGGCAGTCTGCTTGATAACGACCTTAAACCCTCTATCCTTAGCCAAGAAATCCCAAGGATCCCTGTACTCTTCTGGTATGTAATACCAGCCCCAGCCCACGCGCTTGACCACACCTCTCTTACTTAACCTGTGCAAGTACTCCTTAGCCCTAGGATGCGCTTTCTCGACATCCCTAACCCTGAATAAGCTTCCCAACCAGCTCTTGGCCAACGTTGCCCTGAAACTCTCCAAGTACATCCATAGTCACCTTTCAATGTGGAATGGCACGTTAAACTATTTAAAGCTTTGTCACCTTTATAGCCATAATGGCACGCTGAGTTTCTAAGTCTACCGGAACCTTTTCATCCCTGAGTGAGGGTGTGTCGCGAGCACCCCTAATCTTAACCTTCCTCTTAACCTCGATCCCGTTATGTAAGAGCCAAGACTTGACAGCCTTCAAGGTCGACTCAATATAGCCGCCGGCATAACCCTCCCTCTCCATCGAAGAGACATAATCGAGCATGAGAATATAGGTCCCTCTCGCTCAGCAACAATAAAGCCTTAGGACTCTTATCAAAGAATTTACAGAATGAACCGAGCCCTCCTCAGGTAGACATCCCCCGTCACAGGTGAACCCCTAGCAACATTATCATACCAACGCCTAACATCAATATCTCCAAGGAGAAACCCATACCGACTCCTTCTCTTCCCGCTCCTGGCCAATAATGAGGTGGGACGCGGCTCCTTATAAATTTTTGAGACTTGAACCCAAAAGGTGGTGGACCGGGCGGGATTCGAACCCGCGACCTCCGCCGCTCTCGGACGCTTACCGGTTGCGCATGCGAGGGCGGCATTCATACCACTGAACTACCGGCCCCTTCTTTTCAGCTATCCTAAAAGGATTGGGGAAAATTTAATTTTTCGTTTCTAGTTTCGTTTTTCATCAACTTTAGTGACAGATAGACTTATAATACTTATTTCTATTAATTTCACTGGATTTTGATGTGCTAGTTCCTTTCAGGTGGGGTTTGATTAAAAGGTGATGAAAGCTTCAAGGCTTCCGCATAAGGCTATTGGACTCTTTGATGTAATCTCCAGTCTTATTGAAAGAGGCATATATTTAGGCAAGCTTCCAGTGGGCGTTAAAAGTGTTGAAATGGTTACGTCGGAATCTATTAGAATAATGTTTATTGATAGAATCGATTATAACTTGCTTTATCAGGTTGCCGTTAGAAGCGGATTTTCAGTTGACGCTAGAGGGTATCCCCCGAGAATAGTGGATAAAGGAAATATTGTTGCTAGGGTTGGAAGCAGATCCGACCCTGGCGCTGACCGTAACATTTTCATCTACCTTTTCCCTACCTCAGCTAATTCTATGAGCATGTATATGAGAGTTATAGCCGCCCGATATGGAATACTTGATCCATTAAACAATAAAATAAATGTGGAAAAACTCCTTAGATACAACCTAAAAGTCATAGGGTTTGTTGAAAAATACAGAAAAAATCGATACAAAAATCTAATCAAAGAACTGAAACTCTAAAATTTCCCCCACATAAACAGGCAAACTAAAAAGGCGAATGCTGCAAGACGAAAAACATATATTTAATTTCTTACCATTTTGATTTTGGTCGGGCGGTAGCTCAGCTTGGTAGAGCTTCCGAACCAGCCTCTTGAGCAACTGAGGCTGGTGGAGAAGCTGTAGGTGTCTACCGGGGGTAGGCGCCGCTCAGCCTACCAAGCGTACAGAAACCGGAGTGTCGCAGGTTCAAAATAGGGGGATTAGAAATCCTCCTATGGGACTCCTGCCCGCCCGACCACCAAATTGTTTCGAATTATTTTAAAATGGGACCCTGGGACCTAATGAATCAAGAGCTGGTTAGAATTGTTCATATTTCCATGCTACAGTGTCTTCTTCCCGCAGAATATATCTATCGCATGCGACTGGTCCCCAGCTCCAGTTGTTTTCAGTCGAAT
>QMRH01000106.1 GCA_003650675.1 Thermoprotei archaeon
AACATTAAAGTGTATCAAGGAACATTATCTGTTTAAGTCAGGATGTGCGGAGCCCCGTTCCCCGCGAATGCTCTCTGATGAAGTCTGGCTCATAAAGCCAGACGGAACAGGAGAACTCCCCAACGTGCTTGAATGTTATTATTTATTCCCTAAACCACCTCAAGGAGGGAACTGTGTAAAATAGCCGAAGAAGATAGGTAACTCCTCTGTTAGTCGGTTTGTTGATGGTATTTTATTTAAAGTATTTTCTTACGTGGGGACGTGTTAAATAGTATAAAATTATTCCCTCTATGATGATCTGTATTATGGGTGGAGAGAAGATCCCCGGGGAAAAGTGTGGATGGCCTACACCGGTTACTATTGTTTGTGAAAGCAGGGAAAGTATCCCATTTAGTAGCCCTATCAGGGATAGGATTATGGCTAAAAACCAAGCCCATTTCATGCCACTCCATAACCCCCAGGCAACAACCGTGTTAAGGATGCCGATAACGAACAATATAAGTGCCATGAAGATTCCCATCAACCCCATGAAATGTGCGATTGAAGGCATCATACCCGTTATCATGCTAAGCATAGCCGTGAAGAACACTCCTACAGCTATAAGGAAGACCCCCACTATACCATACAATATTGCTAAAATAGTCACCCCTAAGGGTCTTTCCATAATTTTTTGTGCACTTGTTTCAGACATATATGACATAGTTGTGCTAACACATTTATAAAACTGTTGATTGCAAAACCTATACTTTAAGGACAAAGTTATTAAAGAACATTTTAAATACTCGTGGTTATAAGATTCGGTAGAAATGGATTCTTCCGTGAGTTATTTTTCAGATTAAGTGTAGGAGACCTCTAACTCCAATAAATCCTATAAATAACTGTAGTTACAATAATATTTGTGAGCCGTCTGACCTACATCATACTAGCAAAGCTCCTTGGTGTTTTCTCTATTTTAATATTCTTCATGGCCTTCTTTTTCTGGTTTCATGTCGAAACGCATAAAAACGGTCTTTCAGTATTGTTTTACCCGCTTAGAAGATACGTCCCCTTCACCATATTTACTGCAGTAATGTTGATTATAGCGTCAGTTATACTGGCTAGATGGCATAAAAGACTAGAGGAATAATTCAGTATCGACCAATAATATTAATTTTAATTAAAACACAATTCTCTGTGAGCAATACTATTGCCAACCTATCCTATTTTTCCGTTGGACTACACCGTATTTTTGTGTCTATCGCAAAATACATGTATTTGATGTAGGTATGCGGCGGCCCCTTAAGGATCTCCACTAAATCTCTCTGAAATATCTTCTTCTCAAGTAGATTCACAATAATGTATTCCACGCTGGTTAACGGTATGTTTAATATGTAGGTGGAGAAGAGGCTGACAGTAGGTGTTTAGAGATTATAGTGACACATAGAGAGGGTGGTTTACACCATTAATTGCTGAAAATCAGTATAGTGTTTTGGGGTTTTTCGAGGTCTTCTTTGCAGATAGTATTCTGAAACAATGGCTTCTACCAATTTTTTGGTTTTTTCGGGATATTCTTTGAGGAATTCGTTTAGTCTTTCTCTGAGTTCCGGACAGGAGAGTCCTCCAGCTGGCTTAAAAAATTCGTTAAATCTGGCTTCAATATACTGTATTAAGGGATGTTTTTCTCTTAGTCTTTCAAGCTTTAAAGTCTCTACTGGGTCCCCTATCCGTGTTTCTACGGAACGTATTATAAGGTGACCTAAAAGCTCCCACACAACAAGATTACTCATATATTTAAGCTATATAAATGACATTATAAATCTTTTAATGCTTTGGACTAGTATAAAAATTTCTGACCGAAGTCTACGGGAGTCTACGGTTTTCTATGTTAATACATTTTCTAGGTCCTTAAGGTCGTAGAGTAAGAGTTCAGAGTATTTTCTCTTTAACTGCGTTTTTTCCTCGATTCTTCTAGCTATTATACAGTAATATATCTCTCCCTTTACATATGTTTTCTCCATTTTTCTTTGAAGACTTTTGAAGATTCTTTCTGCTTCTATTGTTTTAAGGTTCTTCCACTTCACTTCTACTGCCATATACTTTGTTCTACTTTTATTATAGCTCAGTAAATCTATTTCTAGTGCTTCTCCTTTCCTTGTACTCCACCAGTGTCTACCTATTTTAGTTATTCTAAACGGTATGTTCGGTGTCTTCAGTAGAAAGTGTTTAGCTATTTTTTCAAAAACAATGCCCATGTAACTATTATAATCATTTTTTATTTCCTCTAAAACCACTTTTCCCCTGCCTTCTTCTATTAAATCTTTGTTGGGGTTTATATAACGGAACCAGAAGTTAAAGTAGTTGTCCTTAATATAATATAGTCTCTTCTTGGTTTTTGGTTTTTCTAGAATTGGGGTCTCGTATGAAACTATGTCCAGTAGTTCAAGTGTATCCATATACCTTGAGACCGCTGCTTTATCTAATCCCGTCGCATTTGCTATTTCGCTTATCCTTCTGTAGCCTTCAGCCAATGCCCCTAATATCAGCTTGTAGTTTTTAGGTTCTCTAAGCTCTTGTCTCAGAAGGTTTTCGGCCTCTTCATATAATTCGCCTCCTTTCCTCAAGAATAATCTCTCAACGTTTTCGAAGAATGTGAGTCTGGGGTCTAATTTCACGAGGTATGCTGGTATACCTCCAAGTGCACCATAGGTATAGAGTATATCGATGAAACTATATTTTGGCACGAACTCCCTGATGTAGGGCAACTCTAGCTCCGTTACTTTCCACTGGCCTGTCCTTCTACCGTAGAGAGGACTCCTATAGCCGAGCACCTCGGTCTCCATGGTCCCTATGCTTGACCCGCAGAGCACCAACATTATATCTTTTCTTTTGGATAGATACTCATCCCATATCTTTTGAAAAATCGATACGATCCCCTTCTCCACCTCTATTAAATAAGGGAATTCATCCAAGATTATGACCACCTTCTCTTTATCCTTTTTCCACTCTAAAAATTCCCTAAATAGGTCCTCCCAATCGGTGAAGGATATTCTAGCAAAAGTTTTTCTGTTAAGATATTCAGCCATCTTTCTAGCGAGTTTAGTTAAATTTGAGAGGCTACTTGTTTTTTCGCAGAGAAAGTAAATATATGGTTTTTCTTTCGCAAATTGGAGAAGTAGTTCGGTTTTTCCTACTCTTCTCCTGCCATATATTACGATAAGTTGCGGTCTTTCTTCTTCATATTTCTCCATGAGGAACTTAAGTTCTTCTAATCTATCAACAAATTGTTGATTCATAATTATTATAATTTAGTATCAACTATTAATTGATTATTCTTGCAATAAAATATCGGTAGGCCATATCTAAAATTTCCTACTTCTTGGCTCACCTATAGATTCCCCTGTATTATCTACTAAATGGTACTTTGGTATTTGATACATT
>QMRH01000107.1 GCA_003650675.1 Thermoprotei archaeon
ACAGCGATCCATCTTCCAATGCTAAAGCGGGTGATCTCTCTTCTAACCAAATCATTACTGTAATGTCTTAGAATAATGCCGTATTCATTCTCGTCCATCTGACTCTCAAAGGTTAAGATGCTTCACAACTATTTGGCTCTTTACATTCCGTATTCCAAGAACAACACTTTTAACTCACTAATCCATCATTTATTAGCTTCCACATTTCAGGTGGGAAGCCGTGAAAGTCTATAATGAGACTGTTCGATTTTCGACTCGCGGTGAGATAGAATTTATAGACATAACCAGTAAAGTTGAAGAGGTTGTTGAGAAGTCTGGAATAAAAAATGGGTTAGTTCATGTTTTCGCTCCCCACGCAACCGGCATACTTATACTAACTGAAAATGAGCCAGGTTTACTCGGCGACATCAAGGAGTTTTTGGAAAGAATAATCCCCAAGCTTGGAAGCTATAGGCATCCGTCAAATGCCCATTCACATATACGTTCAATGCTTCTACCGCCAGACAAGACTCTGCCTCTGGTTAACGGAAGGTTAGTCATGGGAACTTGGCAGTCGCTTCTCTTCATTGAAACAGACGTCTATCCAAGACAGAGAACAGTAATAATTCAAGTTATAGGGGAATAGTAGGCGCACTGTACGAAATTACTTCGAAAGAATAAAAGCAAAATTTAGTTTAAAACAGGGCATTTTCCACTTCAGTCTTCGGTATTCTTATCGTTTTTATTGTTTTAATTAACAAATTTTTGTAAATAAAGATAATATTCGAAAAATTTCGAAAAATCTTTTCAGAAAAATCTCCCAGAATCTTCCTCTAATCCGATAGTCCCTTTTCTGAAAACGCTTACTCAAACTTTCAGAAGTACCATAAAACCTTCTCTTTTCGATGAAAGAAGAAGGCATGAATATTTAATCAATACGTATACTTTGATGATTATAAAAATATTCGTTAAATTTCGAAAATTCTTACATGTTTTATATGCAACTTTTGATAGTTATACTGAGATGGCTTCCAACTTCAGGATTGTTGAAGCAACAAAAGAGGCTAGATATGAAATTTTCCTTTACAAGTGTCTCTCACCTATACCATTTAGAAGATCATCTTTTACAACGGAGTTGCTGTGAACCAAATTGAATATTGTCCAGCTGAAGTTGCGCCCTATCCAATAAGCTGTGAAGAGAAATGTGTGATAATGAGTTGTATATGGGTTTTGAGAAAGGCGAAAGGCCATGGTTTTGGGAAGGCTTTGATGAATAAGATGCTCAAAGAGCATAAAGATGCCGTAGGCTTCGCTACCATTGGATTTGAAGGCCATTGGAGTCCATGTTTCAAGAGGTGGCAGATGGAGAAGCTCGGGTTCAAGCCTATAGACTCAGTAAAGGTTAGGCATAAAATTAGGCATAGAGAGCAAACCTTTAAGATATCTTTAATGTGGCTTCCGTGGAAGGGTGCTTCTGCTAAGTCCTCATGGAATAAGAAAGAAATGCTTAAGGGAGTTGATTTCTGCCTTGCGCATTCACTTTACAGAGCGGAAAAATATGGAGACACTGAAATTTGCACGGTAATTATGCGAGCCTAGCCTTCTTTTCAAATTGTTTTTCGTATATTTCCTTGACTTTCTGAATTGTATCGGCTTCCTCTGGAGTTTTGTCATCCCTTATTCTTGTTATTCTTGCAAAGCGGAGGGCCATCCCACACTTATACTTTGGACTTTTCTGAATTTCATTGTAGGCGACTTCAACAACTATTTTAGGAGGTACAACTACCCCCCTCGCATTTTCCTCGATGGCCATCTCCTTTAATCGTTTGGTCATTTTAATTATTTCCTTATCTGTTAGACCTTTGAAAGTCTTTCCAACTACTAGGAATTCTCCGGTTTCCTCGTCTCTCGCAGCTAGGTAATAATCTGAGAGCCAGCCATGTCTTTTTCCATAGCCATACTCGGCCGCAACAATGACCAAATCGAGTGGTTCGAGAGTTTTCTTTATTTTAAACCATTTTTTGCCTCGTATTCCAGGCGTATATGGACTGTCAAGCATTTTTGCGACTAAGCCTTCATGCCCAGCGTTTACTGCCTCTTCCAAAAATTTCTGTGCTTGTTCCGGGTTTCCAGTGATTAGCTGTTTTGTTAATGATATCCGGCCGGCTATTTCAGCCAATTTTCTTCTTCTTTCAATGTAGGGCAAGTCTATTAGGCTTTCTCCATTTAGATAGATTAGATCAAAGAGGAATAATTGGAGTTTTATTCTTTTACTGACAGCTTCTATTCCACGAATTCTTCTGAATCGCCTCATTAAATGCTGGAACGGCAGCGGACTTCCATCCTCGCCTACAGCTATTACTTCACCCTCCATTATGACTTCTTTAGCGTTAATTTCCCTTCTGATAAGCTCGACTATTTCAGGCAGACTTGCAGTTACATCGGTTAGGCGGCGGCTGAAAATCCTAACTTCTTCGCCGCGCTTATGTATCTGTATTCTTGCTCCATCAAGTTTATATTCAAAGGCTGTTTTTCCGCCATGCTCCTTAATTGCTTCCTCTACATTCTCGGCCGTCTGGGCTAGCATAGGCTTAATCGGATGGAAAACTCTGAATCCTAAGCTTAAAAGGGCCTCTTTCCCTCCTGTTTTCGCCATGTAGGCTACTTCGCCGACGTCACCACGCATCATAACTGCTCTTTGAACAATATTTTCTGGAACATTGAAGGCTTTTGAAACTGCAAGCTCCATCAAGCCTTCATGAAATCCAGTGCGCATTTCCCCTATCATAATTTTAACCAAATACTTTGCTTCTATTGGTGACGCTTTTCCGAGAAGAGTCTCTACAAGCCTCTCCCGTTTTTCCCTAGAGCCAACACCGCAGGCTTGAGCTATTGCCTCAAAAATCCTTCTAACCTCAAGGATTGTCAGAGGCTTCTCTAAAAGTGTAACCTGTCTCTTAACTTTACTCTTTTCAAAAACTATTTTTGTTGCATCTCCAATATCGCCGGTCTGTCTGAAGGCTTCTATGAAAATTTTCCAGTCAATATTCGTTAATCTTTTTATTATGTTGGCTATGGTTGTCCAGCTTATCTCAAGCGTTCTTTGATCCCATTTTGGAAATGCTCTACCGAGAATCATCGAAACTGAAGGTTCAACCTCTTCCGGGCGGAGTCTTCGGAGGAAACTGGATACCATCGAAACCATTGCATTCCTTTTCGAAGTGGCTTCCAGACTCTCGCAGAGTCCAACTAGTTCTCTGAATGGAGTTCCCATAGCTAAACCTTTAGCCTATCCTTCATGAAAAATAGGGTTAAAGGTACAAATAAGAATTAAATTTAGGAAGTTCTCTGCCTAACAAGCCCTGCGACTACAAGCGTTATTCCGTTTCCTAAAATGAAAATGAGCGGATATA
>QMRH01000108.1 GCA_003650675.1 Thermoprotei archaeon
ATGGACTCAATCTTCTTGATTATGGTTTCATATCTTTTTTCACTTATGTCTTGGAAGAAGTTGTTTAAAGTCCACTCTACCACCGCCGACGCTATCATAAGAAACTGCGGGTTCCAAAAGCCCCTTTCTACATCAGCCTCAATTATTAGTCCCTCCTCAAACCCCTTTTTGGTTGGACTATAGGTGTCGGCTCTAACCCCGAGAATCTCCCATGTTCCGCTTGAAAGCACAGCTTCACCCGGCTTGGCGCCCGAGCCAAATATGGCGAACTGCGTGTCGTGGCCGCCGGCTACAACGGGTGTGCCCGAGATTAAACCGCACTTCCTTCCAGCCTCCCTCGAAACATAGCCCACAATCTCACCTGGCTCCCTCCACTCTGGAAAGAAGCTGGCGTCCAACTCCGCGAGCTCAAGCATCGTCGCCGACCAATCCCTCTCCCCGAGGTCCATCGCCATCATTGTGGACGCCGTTGTGGGGTCCATGTGGAATTCGCCTGTAAGCCTATTAGCGATTAAGCCGGGCATCATAAGCCACGTATAGGCGTTCTCTAGGGCTTCAGGTTCATTTTTCCTAAGCCAAATAAGCTTAAACAGGGTGTTAAATGGGATTATCTGGTAACCCGTGATTCTGAATATCTCCCAAGCGCTTATCCGCTCGGTTATCGCCTGAGCTATTTCTCTAGTTCTCGGACATTGCCAGGAGATGGGCGGATAAGTTAGGCTTCCATCGCGCTTAACCGGAGCCCCATCGGCGCCCCACGTGATCACCGTAACAGCCTTAATGTTCTCGGCGCCAACCCTAGCTGAAACCTCACGTGAAAGCTCACATAGCTTAAGCCATATCTCATCTAAATCCCATATCAGCCAGCCCGGTTCGCCGCCCGGCTGCGGACGAGGACCGTTAGGCTGCTTCGCGTAGGCACAGATGTTGCCAGCTGAGTCGACGGCGACGGCCTTAAGATTGGTTGAGCCGCAGTCAAAGACTAAAACATGGCTTCCCCCAGCGCAGCTCATACCACCACAACCATAACATATTTGATGATCAAAACCTTTTTTCTTTTCCCCTCAAACATCAGGCACCGAAAACTTAAAGATGAAAAATTACTTAAAAAGAATAGCGAAGCAGACTTGAAAGAGAAGCTAAACCATAAATAAACCTGAAGATGAATCGTGAACTTGAGGCCCCGGTGGCTTAGCGGTTAGAGCAGCGGCCTCGTAAGCCGCGGGTCGCGGGTTCAAATCCCGCCCGGGGCTCCACGTTCCCGGGTTCGAATCCCTGGATGAATCCTCAAGAGCTCCTTTTAAGGCTTCACCATCTCTAGGTAATGGGATGACTGAGATATATAACTATTCTAGGAGGCTTGAAAGGTTCAGGAGGAACATTTCGAAACATAAGTACGGTAGCGTAGCCTTGAGGTTTCTGGATCATCTAGGCGCGCTTGGTTTGTCGAGGGGCAGGATTACAAAGGTACGCCGAGCACCCCCTTCTCTACTGAAGATTCTTGATGTCTATTCTGTGTGTGGCGGCTAGGGAGAATGTGGAGAGGATCGTAGCGTGGATAAACGGTCAGCCGTGGAGGGAGTGGACTAAACACGACTATAAGCTTGCGCTCAGAAAGTTCATCCAGTACGCGAAGCATGGTAGCTGCAACAGGGAGACGCCGATTCCAGAAGAGGTAGGTGACAGCGCAATTGCGCTAACCTCATGGCTTAGGAGATTTACGGAAGCCCCGCCACTCGAGGCATTACAGTACAGGACAACCGGGTTTAGAGAAACCAAAAGGAGGATTATGTATGGAGTGGCTTCAGATGAGGGAGGCTTCGGAGAAGGGAAAAGACATCTACTCCATCTACAACCTTAAATCCGAAACCTCAAGCACCTTTTCGATATTTTATCAAAGTCCCGTAACTTTTTTAAGCCTAGGGTTATAAGCCTCCTCAAGCCCGATATTTATGAGGTTAAGCGATAAGAAGATTAGGCATAAGATTAAAACCGGGGCTAGAATTGCGTATTGTCTCGCTGTTAAGAACCCGGTCATCAGAAATGTGGTTATAAAATAGCCCAGTGTAGGTAGATCGGGCGGGCCTACGCCTATAAACCTAAGCCCAGTCTCAGTCTGAAGCCACGTATTTTAAGCTTAGGACCTGAGACCTTAAAGTACGTGCCATTCCGGGCCAGCCGAAAATCGCTAGGATGAGGCTCATCTCAAACAAATTAACATGTCTTGCATATGCCGCTATGATTGCTAATATGGGCCATGAAGGTATAACCAATGTAAGTCCGTTATGGATCTAAGTATGGTGTCGCATGTCCCCCTTTTATCCAGCTAGAAAACCTATAGTTACACTGATCATCGTTATGAGTATGCCGCTAAGTATACCTATTTGAAGGGTATACCTAAGACCTAAAAGAATTGATCCGAACACGTCTCTCCCGTAAGAGGATGTGCCTAAGGGAAATTCAAGGGATGGCGGAAGAAGCCTTTCGAACGACCCGGGCTTCGAAAAGTCTTTTCCTTTAAACCTAAGGTAGTTAATCGAAGGTTCAAGAATGCTTATGGCTAAAAGGATGAGGAAAATTGTTAATCCTATTTTAATTTTAAGGTTTATCCTTGGAAAATCTAGTAGGGATCTTAAAGGTTTTATGAGTTGCCTAATGCTAATCCTCATACACCTACCTCGCCATCACTCTAGGACCTATTAAGGGCGCTAATAGGTCTATATTAGGTTTGCTGTGAGAACGCTGAACACGGATAATAGGAGGCAACCGTTTATTGTGTTGTAATCTAGCAGGCCTAAAGCCATTGAAAACAAGCTTCCTATGCCGGGATATGAAAATATAGTCTCTACGACAATGGAGCCGCTCACCACCTAACCCTTTTTTTAAAAAACCACAACTCTATTGGTCAATCTATCATCGGAAGTCGCGGGGGAACATGTTAAATAACAAGTGGTCACCGATTACCGATTAATAATATATCATGCTTAAGTGCCTCACAATTTTTTCGTAAGCCTTCTCTTCTCCCGCTACAGATATTGCTTTTTGACTCCTTTGTACAACCCATCTGTCTTTTTTATTGTAGAGAAGGCGGTGATTTCGCTCTTCAAAATCCCTATGGGAAGCGGAACAGTGTAGGCTAAAATCTGGCTTCGGCTCCGGTCTTGTAACTCATGTCGTCGCCCATTCTTAAGGCCCCCGCCCTCTCCATCTCCACTATTATCTCATCGACCTCAACGATCATGCATTCAATAACTTCGTTATCCACGAGATGCTCATAGAGGGCACGCGACCTGACTCTTCACCTCACAGAACGTTTAAAAGTCTATCAAAGTTAACCTCCATCTTAGCGGGGTCACCAGCTAAACTCTTTCCCTCAC
>QMRH01000109.1 GCA_003650675.1 Thermoprotei archaeon
GGCAAAGAAGTTCCGGAAGGGTGGGATGTTAAACCATTTTCTGAGGTTGTAAATGTAAACCCAAAAAGGACATTAAAAAGAGGGACTTTAGCAAAAAAAGTTAGTATGTCTGATTTAAAACCATGGCAATCATGGATAGAAAGCTGGTCTTATGAAAAATATAATGGGGGTCCTACTTTTAAGAATGGCGATATTTTATTCGCGCGAATAACTCCTAGTTTAGAGCATGGAAAGACAGCTTTAGTTTCATTTCTGAATGAAGGCGAAGTGGCTTTTGGCACAACGGAGTTTATCGTGCTAGGTCCTAAGATTATAAAATCAAGTTACTACATTTTCTATCTCTGCAGAACATATGAAGTTCGTGAAAGAGCCATACGCGCAATGTCCGGTTCGTCAGGTAGACAGAGAGTACCGAATGATATTTTTGACTATATAATGATTAGCGTACCTCCATCTAGCGTTGTTAATAAGTTTGATATGATCGTTCACCCGTTATTTCAGTTAATAACCGTCAATGCCAAAGAAAATACCATCCTAGCTAGACTTCGCGATAATTTACTTCCCAAACTTCTTTCCGGCGAGATTAGGGTTAAAGTTGATGTTGAAAAAGAATTCCCTGAAGAAACCAAAAAGCTTGAGGAAATAGGGAAGGAAAAAGTTAAGTTTCAAGAGACTCTTGAAAAGTGGTTTAAATGAAAGAATTTACCGAGCCTGAGTTATTAGAAAAAGCGGTTTTAGAATGGTTTGAGCAATTAGGTTATGAGGTAGCTTATGGGCCGGATATAAGTCCAGGAGGTTCGAGACCTGAAAGAGGTTCTTACTCAGATGTATTGTTGTTGAAGAGGTTAAGAGAGGCTTTAATTAGAATAAATCCTACGCTTCCCGAAGAGGCTATAGATAAGGCCACACATGAAATAGTTCACATCGTAGAGCCAACATTGGAAAAGACGAACAGAAAGTTTCACTTCATGCTGAGAGATGGTGTGCGCGTCGAAGTAAGCAAAGGAGAACAAAAGGCTTGGGAAATAGTCAAGTTATTTGATTTTGACGATCCCGCTAACAATGACTGGCTTGCCGTTAATCAATTTACAGTTATTGAAACAAAAGAAAAACCTAGGAGACCAGACATAGTTGTTTTCGTTAATGGTATCCCATTAGCATTAATTGAATTAAAAGTTAGAAACTTCATAGAAGCCTACAACAAAATTCAAAACTATAAGAACGATATTCCCTCGATTTTCTATTATAACGAGATAGTGTTGTTAGCAACAGAAAGAGAAGGAAGAATAGGAACTTTTACGACTCCAAGAGAAAAATTTGTTCCATGGCAGACAGTTAGAGGCGAAAGGCAGAGAGGAGTAAAAGCGGCAATTCTCGGCATATTTAATAAGGATACCTTCCTGGAACTGGTCAGAGACTTCATAGTTTTTGAGACAACTCGGCGATTTGCCAAATTGGTTGCATGGGATTACCAATATGATGCCATAAAGGAAGCAATAAAGCGAACTTTGAAAGCATACAACTCTAAAGACAAAAGAATAGGGGTAGTCTTTCATTCTCAGGGCGCAGGGAAATCTCTGGAAATGGTTTTTTATGTCATGAAAGTTCTTAGACTGCCTGAGCTGGAAAATCCTACGGTTCTGATCTTAACTGATAGAAACGATCTGGACGATCAGATATACGAAAAGTTTAGCGCTATAGACAAAGAGCATGGAGTGTTTCCGATCCAAGCTGAGACGGTAGAGCATTTGAAGGAGCTGCTTAGAACGCCTGCTGGCGGCGTTATTTTCTCAACAGTTCAGAAGTTTAAGGCTGAAAGTAAGCGTTTTCCACTTCTCTCAAATCGAAAGAACATAATAGTAATCGCAGATGAAGCTCATAGGTCTCACTACAACTTAATCGACGGATACGCCAGATATATTAGGGATGCGCTTCCAAACGCTCTTTATGCGGGATTTACTGCGACGCCTATTGAGTTAGGAGATAGGTCAACGACAGAAGTTTTTGGGGAGCATATTCATATTTTCGATCTTTCAGATGCAACATCCGCTGGGGTAGTCGTTCCAGTAGTTTATGAAAACAGATGGGCAAAAATAGGCCTCGACAACTATTCAAAGGAAATTTTAGATGAAGAATTTGAGGAGGTAACGGAGACTGAAGAAGTTGAAGCAAAGGAGGCGCTGAAGAGGAAATGGTCAAGTTTAGAAGCAGTTTTGAGTTCTGAAAGCGTTCTTGAAAAACTGGCAAAAGACATAGTGAAACATTTTGAAGAAAGAGAGAAAATGGTTGAAGGAAAGGCTATAGTGGCATGTGCAAGCAGAAGGATTTGCGTTGACCTCTACAATAAAATCATAAGGTTACGGCCTGAATGGCATAGCGATGACGACAGTAAAGGATTCATTAAGGTTCTAATGACTGGATCTACTAACGATCCTCCAGAGTGGCAACAACACATTAGAAATAAAAAGAGGAGAAAAGAATTAAAGGACAGATTTGCGGATCCTTCAAAGCTGCCAAAAATAATGATAGTAAGAGATATGCTGCTAACTGGTTTTGACTGTCCATGCCTTCATACTTTGTACATATATAAGCCGATGAAGGGGCACACTTTACTTCAAGCAATTGAAAGAGTTAATAGAACGTATAAAGACAAGCCTGCCGGGCTTATAGTTGACTATATAGGAATAGGCGAGGCCCTTGCTATTGCAATTAAGCAGTATAGCAAAGAGACTCAGAGAGATCTTTCAAAGTCGTTGCCTAACGAAGAAGAAATAGTGAAATTAGTGTATGAAAAATATAGAGAAATTCAGTCCTTATTGCAGGGAATAGATTACAGTAATTGGCCGAATTTAAGCAAGAAAGAACAACTGAACCTGCTAAACATGGCGCAAGATAGAATTTCACGTGATGATGAAACTAAGCGGAAGTTTCTGAAAGCATTCTTGCAGATGAAAAAAGCTTTTTCACTTTTCCCCTTAAATCCAGAAATATCCAAACTGAGAGATGACCTCGTATTTTTTGAAGCTGTTAGGAACAGGGTTGTCACCTTATATCCCAGAGCTATACCGTCGATGAAGGCTGAATCGGCAATAAAAGATTTAGTCTCAAGAGCTGTTGTCCTCGAAGACATAAAACGCCTACTCGATTTAGGGAAGATCGACATATTGAACAAAGAATTCTTAAAACAAGTTAGCGACCTTGAGTTTCCAAATCTTCGCGTTGAAGTTATGCGGAAGCTGCTAGCCGATAAGATAAGAGTAAGAATAAGAAGAAACCCCTTGAGATTCTCATCTTTCAAGGAAAGACTAGAGAAAACTATCAGGGCATACCATAATCGCGCC
>QMRH01000110.1 GCA_003650675.1 Thermoprotei archaeon
GTTTACGCAAACGATACCTATGGCAACCTCGGTCAGGATGAGGTGTGGTTTACTGTCGATACGAGCCTGCCTTTGGTCAGCTTTGTCCAGCCGACTCCGGCGGATAACAGCTATCTCAACCAGACCCAGGTTGTGATCAACATCACGGCAAGCCACTCAAGCTTTAATATCGATTCATGCCAGCTTGAATGGAACGGGGTAAACTATACGATGAACATGGTAGGAAGCGGTAAGCAGGTGACCTGCTACTACCAGCTTTCAGGCCTGACGGATGGTCAGTACAGCTATATGGCTTATGCTAATGCAAGCGGAAGGATCGGAAGCACCGGAAGCAGAACCCTGACGATAGACACGGTTGCCCCGACCATAAGCATAAGCTCTCCGGCAAACCAGACCTATTCAAACCAGACTGTCTGGCTGAACGTGACGGCTGATGAGCCTGCAAGCTGGTCCTACAGCTTGAATTCCGGCAGTGAGGTTGCCTTCAATCCGAACCTTACGATAGATGCGGTTGAAGGCCAGAATCATCTGGTAGTTTATGCTCGAGATAAGGCAGGAAACAGAGGCTCAGCCGAAGTATGGTTCACCGTTGATACCACTCCACCCACAATAAGCAATGTAAATGCAGTTCCTGGGACCACTTCTGCCTTGATTACTTGGGATACCGATGAGCCGGCTGATTCCCGGGTAGAATACGGCACAAGCCAATCTCTAGGCCTGATCGCTTCTGATCCTGCAATGGTCACAGCTCATCAGATAAACCTTACAGGACTTCAAGCGAACACTACATACTACTATAATGTAACCTCATGCGATCAGGTAGGAAACTGCAGGACAGAAGGACCCTTCAACTTCACGACCCAGGAAGAGCCGGATACCGTTCAACCTGTGGTCACACTCCTGTCTCCGGTAAATGGCGGGATATTAGGAAGTCCGAACGTGACCGTAAAGTTTACAGCAACCGATGATAAGGCATCCACTCTCGTATGCCAGGTCTATTCAAACACTTCAGGTGCCTGGAAAGCCGATGGTACTGTCACTTTAGCAAACGGATCTGTAGAATCATACGATTACATTGGCCTACCTGACGGGAGCTATATCTGGAATGTTGAGTGTACAGACGGAAGCAATTCAGCATGGGCACCGTCCAACTGGACCTTTACCATCAGTACAGCCGTTCCGCCTGCTTATGGTGTTGATGTCTGGACCGTCCCTACCGACCAGTCAGTTGACCTGCTGAACAGACCGGCAGTTTATCAGGTGAAGATAAATAACACAGGAGATGTTTCGAATACTTTCACGATCACGGTGGACGGAGATGGAGCTGAGGCAAGCCTGAACCGGACAAGCATTACATTAAACCCAGGAGAAATCGGAACCGTAGAGCTTCAGGTAAACAGCAACAACCCAGGAACCTTTAATATTAACGTTTCTGTTACCGGAACCGATGCTTTCGACTGGGTGATTGCTCAGACGAACCTCACTACCGCGGACACCGGCTGGATTTACAATTCATGGATAGATGGAGTTTACTATGACAATCAGTCAACCGGTATATTCGAGAATATCAATGACTCGCAGATAAATGATTCTGAAATCAGAGCATCCGCAGGAAGCGATTTCGACCAGGATATAAGAATAACGGATTCAGAAATAGACAATACCACAGTAGAAAATTCATGGCTCGACAATGTCAGCGCGAGCAATTCGGTGATTAACAATTCCATCCTGACAAATTGCATAGTGATAAATGCAACCGTAAAAGGCATAATAGCTTCGGACTGTTACCTTGCAAACGGAATTTACGACCCGCCAGCACCAACGAACAACCTAACCGGATCGAATCTCGATAACGACAGCTATACCTACGAATCCAATGCAACATATTCGAACGTGACCCTTTCAAACATAACCTATTCGAATGTTGATCACTCAACGGTCCATAATTCCACAATCTCATGGTCCAATATAAGTTGGTCAGAGATATGCGATTCTACCATTTCAAACTCTGAAATTCAGAACTCAGCAATTGCGGGATCAGAGATCAATGATTCACAAATCCTCGATTCGAACGTCAACGATTCTAATTTAGAAGCAAGCCGGGTCGAAAATTCGACCCTCACCAACGTGAACGCGATGAATTCAACGGTCATCAATTCAAGCCTGAGCGGGGTCACTCTGACGGATGCATGGGTTGAGAACGGAGAGCTGATTAACGGAACGATGTGTGGAGATGGGTGGTGCATTAACGGAGATAACAGCTCTGAACCTGTTCCGGTAACCGAGACCCCATCCTTAAGCTTGAGCGCAAGCCCGACATCCGGATATTCGCCTCTCACTGTCAGCTTTACTGCTGAAATCGATGATCCAGCCGGCATTTTCAACCTCTCGGCTGCCACATTCGAATGGCAGTATGGAGACGGGTCTTCAAACACAACACAGGAACCGAACTCAAGTCATACTTACGGCTCAACAGGAAGCTTTACTGCTAAGGTTACTGCAACAGATGGAGTGACGACTCTCTGGGATGAAGTGAGCATCTCTGTTAGAAGAAGAACAGTAGGTGGAGGTGGATACTATTATGGAGGTGGTCTGTATATCAGGACTGTTACAAGAAATGCCACCAACCAAACCAATGTCACGGCTCAGAGCAACGTCACTCAACCCACTCCGCAACCTGCTCCACAGCCTTCCAGACCTTCACAGCCGAGTGTCTCGGTAGGCCCTGTCTGCGGTGATGGCGTATGCGAAGCTGGAGAGGATTGCCCACAAGATTGCCAGCAACCACCTGCAGCTCCTGGACTGATCGGCTTGATAATTGGAAGCCCAGCAGGTTTGGCAGGAATCGGTGGATTCCTGGTAGGTCTCTTTGCCGTATTCGGTGGAGCAAAGCTCAGGAGAAAGCTGAAGGAAAGGAAAGCTGTGAAAGCTTTCCAGGCAAGAGAAAGCCGAAGACTCAGGGAAGCGAGAGCGGTGAAGAGAAAGGCAAGGAGATAAAGGCTATTTATATCATTACCAGCCCAATTGATGCGATTAGAGCTAGAAGAGATCCCCAGGTAAATGTGGCTTCAGGGGATATGGCCTGCCAGAGCACTCCGGCAACTACTGAGCCTAAAAGCGTACTTATGGCAGAAATCGTGTGAAAGAAGCCAAGGGATGTCCCTTTGAACCTACCAGCAAGATCAGAGACATAAGCTCTTTGGTTACCGATAAAGAGGGCATAAGAAAGGCCGTAAAGACCGAAAAGAAGGAAGTAAAGCTGGAGCTGGAGCCAGGTAAAGCCGAAACACACAAGGCTGAAGAGGAGCCAGCCGGAAAGGA
>QMRH01000111.1 GCA_003650675.1 Thermoprotei archaeon
ACTGGGACGATAAGTAAGCCAGTGGATAATAGTGTGTATAATGATTTAGCAGTGATAAGAGGGAGTTGTAAAGATAGCAGTCCGGGAGAGATAGAGAGGGTAGAGATAAAGATAGAAAGACAGAATCCGAAAGGGTACTGGACAGGGAGTGGATGGGATGTAAATGAGGTCTGGATAAGCACATGGAGTAGTGGGTTCAGTGTATGGGTAAGCAGTTGGGAGTATGTAGTGCCCGGGAGTTTACTGAGTAATGCAAAGGAATACATAGTGGTAAGTAAAGCAGTAGATAAAGCAGGGAATGAGCAGGGAGAGTATGCAGTAGGAGAATCAAGTAATTCATTTATCTGGGATGACCCGGCAGTTGGGAAACCGATAACCGAGATAAAGAACATAGTAGATGGGCAGAAGTTGAATAGTTTAACGAGTATAAGCGGGACAGCAGAGGACCCATATAGTCCGTATTGTGCAGGGATAAGTGAAGATGGAGGAGGTAAAGTAGAGTTAAGGATAGAGGATGAGACATGGAATAAGTGGTGGGATGGAGGGAGTTGGGTAGATGTAGTGAGCACAGTGAGTGCGAGTGGAGTATCACCACCTGATTTAAGTGAATGGAAGTATGATATAAATAGCTGGATAAGTGACCACAAATATCGGATAAGGGTATTTGGGACGGACAATGTAGGGAATGTAGAAGATGTGGATAGTGGATATGTGATATATTATGATACGACGCCGGGGAGTGTGGTGATAGGAAGTCATAGTGATTTAGATTATGTAAAAGAATTAGGGGTGATAAGCGGGACAGCGAATGGAGATATAGCAGGAATAGATGAAGTAGAGATAAGGATAAGTTATGAAGGTAGTGAAGGGACATATTACTGGATAGGGACGGATTGGAGTAGTTGGACAGGGACATATGAGAGGATATGTAATAAGAGCGGGAGTGAAGGGGAAGTAAGTTGGAGTTATCCGGGAGGTAGTGACATAGAGCCGGTGTTAAGTGATGGGACGACCTATACAATAAGAGTAAGGGTAAGAGATTTAGCAGGGAATGAAAAGGAGTGGGTAGAAGCGGATAGTATAAAAGTAAGGTGTGATAAGAAAGAGCCAGTAGCAGGTATAACCAGGCCATTAGATGGGAGTTATTACAGGGCAGGGACATTAAGTACGATAAGTGGGACAGCAAAAGATGAAGGGAGTATTCAGTCAGGAATAGATAGGGTGGATATATACATTCAGAACATTACAGTAAGTCCGAACAGGTATTTTGATGGGAATGGATGGGTAAGTGTAGAGAGTTCAGTGACAGTGAGTGGGACAGATGAGTGGATATATTATGATAGTGATTTAGTGTATGATAACACGACGCAGTTTAAGATAACAGCGTATGCAAGAGATAAGGTAGGGAACATTTCAGTATCAACGTATGTAGTGTTTATCTATGATGACAGTGAGCCTAATGTAGGGATAGAAGAGCCAGATAGTGAATATGAGAGAGAGTTGAGTGTGATAAGTGGAACAGGGGATGACCCGTATAGTGTGAATAGCGGGATAGATGTAAGTGGAGTGAAGGTAGCAATTCAGGAGGACCCCCCTACAGGTAGTTGGTGGAACTGGGTGAACTTGTTCAGTGAGGTGACACCGAAGTATGAGGCAGGGAGTTATAGTGGAGGGAGTTGGAGTAAGAGCAGTAATTTACCTGTATGGGAAGATGGGAAGAAGTATAGAGTAAGAGTATATGCAGAAGACAGGAGTGGGAATACGAGTAGTGTAGTGGATTATGATTTTGTGTATGACAGTGTATATTCAACAGCAGAGGTAGTGTATCCGGGAGATGGGAGTAAAGTGAATGATGTAAGTGAGATAAGTGGGACAGCGTTTGATGAGGATAGCGGGATATCAGAGGTAAGAATAGCAATGAGAGATATGAGCACATTATTATACTGGAATGGATACAGTGGAGTAAGTCCTGGTTCATTTGATTCAGCGGTTCCGGTATGGGGAGTATGTGAAGGGAGTGTAAGTTGGAAGATAAAGAGCAGTTCGTATAATATGTTAAGTGGAAGGGATTACAGGATAGTGGTGGAGGGTATAGATTTAGCAGGTAATGACCCTGCGGACCCTGATTGGGGAAGTGCTCCTGGTATAGAGTTCAGGTATGACAATGAGGCACCAGAGATAGGGATAAGCATACCAGTAGATGGGACATATTCAAATACAGTGTTAAGTACGATAAGTGGGACAGGTAATGATACTAACACAGGAGGCAGTGGAATAGCGAGTAATCAGGTAAAGTATAGGATAAAGAGGAGTGATGGGAAGTGGTATGCAGGGAGTGGGAATACCTGGCAGGATAGTAGTGCTTGGTGGCCAACGAATTATACAGATGGGGACCCTGGAGAATGGGTAAAGACATTCAGTGCGCCGTATCCGTGGGAAGATGGATACACATATGATATAGTGGTATATGCAGAGGATTATGCAGGGAATGTAAATGTAACATATGCTACATCAACATTTATATATGATACGACTTTACCAACAGCAACGATAACAGCACCTGTAGATGGAGGATATGTATCGCAGACAGGGATTATAAAAGGGACATGCAGTGATACACTGCCAGGGGTGATGGATAAGGTAAAAGTAAGGATAAAGAGGGGAAGTGATGGACATTACTGGAGGGTAAGTGATTCATCGTGGACAATGGAAGGAGCGCCAGAAGTATGGAATGAAGCGAGTTTAAGTTCAGAGAGTACATTTTTCTATTTAAATACGAGTCCCTGGGAGACAGATGAAACATATTATGTAAATGGGCAGGGAGTGGATAAAGCAGGTAATTATCAGGTAGATTATGGTACAATTACATTTATAGCAGATTTTACCCCACCAACAGGAGCAGTAGTATTACCAGCAGATGGTTCAGAACCTGATTACATACCGACGATATCCGGGACCTGTGGAGATACAAGTCCTGGAGAAGTGGATTCCCAGAATGTATATTTAATTTTAAAAGGATTCTCACCAGTAGAATACTGGAGTGGAGATATATGGACAGATACAACTACAGTGTATTTAAAGACCACAGTATTAAGTCAGAGCACATGGTATTACAGTGACAGTAATATAAGCTGGACAAAGGATAGGACATATAATGCGACAGTAGTGGTATATGACAAAGCAGGTAATTCAACAATTAGTATTTATTCAAGCACATTTACATACAGGGCACCGATACCTGAGACAGTAATCAAGTTTCCATTGAATGGGAAGTATTATAACAGTTTAGAGA
>QMRH01000112.1 GCA_003650675.1 Thermoprotei archaeon
AAGGCTTATCCTCCGAGCTCACATATGGTAGAATGGCAGTTAACGTGTTGAAGGAAATTGTGAGAGTAGAGAGAATGAAGCCAGAGGAGCTCGAAAGAAAATTAAACATCAGCATGGGAACCATAATAGAATCTTTAAACCTCCTTAGTCTATACGGGCTTGTGACTAAAGATTATGACGGAAGCTACAGACCGTCGGAGTACTTGAGAAGATACCGGAGCGTTTTAGAGAGAGTGGAAGTATGAGCATGGTAGACGTTAAAGAACATTTGATAAATACCATAAACGCTTTAGTAAACCTCTCACCATCAAGGAACATTATATCCCAGTTAATTCTACTACTACCTGAAGACTTGGCAGTAGTCGAGCACTCTTACCAGGAAGCCACCACCCATTATGTTAAAGCCATCTTAGAGAGCCTGGGAGTAAAGTTCGGCGATAAAGTTGAGAGAGTTGAGAACAGTTTTGCGGATGCCCTTTATAAGAATATTCACAAGACTCTCGATTGGCTGGATAATGAGTACCTTTACAGAGAGTGGGTAGGCTATGAGAGAGCAGGCAAAATGAGAGAGGTGAGGTCTAGCCTTGCTAAGCTTACAGGTATCGCAATCGATTCACTACTAAACCCATACCTTGAATGGGCTAAACTTGTTATAAGGAAGCTTTTAAATACGTACGGTAAATGTAAGGTACTTGGGTTTCTGAAGGCTCTACTTGCTCATAACTCATTTAGAGATGTCGATTATAGACGTGAGAATTGGCAACGTTTTCTTGACGATGTTAAAGCTAAGATAGGGGCTAACCCGGCTGAATTTAAAGATATTTTACGGTTTATTATCGATACGGGCGAAAGAGAAATGTTATGGTATAAGGGATCGAGAAGACATACAACTGGTTATGTATACCTTGTACATAGTAAATATCATCTAGATCCTCTGCTGGAGGAAACCTTTCGTGGCTATTATGGTACACACGTGTACGAAAACTATGAGTATAGGATTAGACACAAAGAAACTCTAAAAAAGGCTTTAGAGGAGGCCTCTTCATGAAGAAGGTAGCAGAGAAGCATACCGAAAGGAAAGAGACCGAGGAAGTTTTTAGACATCCCGCTAAGGTTCAAAAAGCACGTATGATTTCCGAGCGTAAGTCCATGATTCATGGAAAGACGTCCGTGCAACAAATCTCGCTAAAAAAATCATATGCAGTCTTCAGAATCCCTGTTAAAGCTGGAGGGGCATTAAATGTTTCTCAAATTCAGCCTCCGCATCTTAAGGCCAAATTCCGCACTTTCTTTAAGCCAAAAATCATTTCCGTCAGGATGCGTTCCTTAACGATGGTCATACCTATCGTCCCAGTAAAGTGTAAAGCTCCGGTAAACGTTAGCGTTCCAGTTTTCCCGCCTATAATGTTGCATAAGCTTACCGCTCCTCCTCCGGAGTTAAAGCCAAGACCCATTTTAGACATCTCTGTCAAACCCCTTATCCGACCCGAGCTTATCAGAGGTTTAGGAAAATTAAAACCCACAATCAAGTCTATCCGCACTTCTGTCCCACACCCCTATCTCATACCTACCTCTATGAGGAAAAGTCGCATTATATGCATACCTAGAATTCATATCACTTTAGCCGGTAAGGAAGAGGCTAAAGTTGGAGTCAGGATTACTACGACGATTCAGGAACCAGAAAGACCGTTTAAGGGAATGGAAAGCATATTAGAACTAATTCTCGAAGAGAAAAGTGGAAAAGGAATCGGTAGCGCTATGAAGTATTCAGAGGAACCTGTATACATAGTATTAGCTAAGCCTTTTGATGACGAATATGAATGTCTGGAAACGCTTTACTATTTCTGCATCAGAACTTTGAGGGAGTGCTTAGATGTTCTTCAGAGTACAAGGTTTCTAAGCTCTGAGTATGGTAGAACGGAAGTCGAGAAGTATCTGAAAGAAAGAGAAATAACAATAGTTGATGAAAAGGCTCTTTCAGAAAAGCTTACCGTTAAAATCGATAGTGATGAGAAGAGTGTTCCCCAGCTTAGACTTATTCTGAAAGAACTTAACGAGGAGGCTTTAGCTGATAGAATAAGAGAGATAGGCGAAGGTCTACGATATATCATCTTCCATGTAAGCCAGGATTCAGCAGGACTACTTTACAACAAACTTTGGAGCTTGAGGTCGAAGTTTCATGATAGGATATTCTGGGTTGAACCCGCAACGCTACCCGCTGAGTTAAGAAAGAGGATAGCCGAACTCGCATGGGCCTTTGTAGATATACCGAGTTCGGGCAGTTACGATCAGATGTTTGGAGGAGGGAAATTAGCTTATTACCGTAAGCTCGAGGATATAGGAAGAGAAGTCGACTATAAGCCCGAAAAGCCCTATCCGATTTTGAGGACACACCGTCTTGGATCCGAGAGTGTCGAGCACTACCTTCTTAAAAAGTTTCTAGCAAAATACCTAGTAGATAAACCGCCGCATGCTCTCATGCTCTCAAAAATTGTAAAGGAAGAGCGGTATAAGCTAGTAACGTTCGAAAAGGAATGGTGGTCTGACAACCAGCTTGTCGCAGTGAGCGACGTATATATTGAGGGGGATAGTGCCGCTATCGAGATCGAAACCCTATTCGAAGAAGGGAAGTATGGGGGTGATCCCGTCGCCAAAATTAGGGATGAAACAGTCGAAAAATATAAGCGATTTCAGCTGCCCGTAAGGAGGCTCTGGATAGTTATGGAAAATATAACAGTTCTGAGACATCTAAAGAGGCTGTGGACTTTGCTTGAACTCTATAAACGCTGGTACAGAGAAGGAAAGCTCGGGTTTGAAGTAAGCTTTCTCACTCTCGACCTTAAGAAAGAGGAACTCATTCCGCTAGAAAAACTTTTGAAAATCCTACATGAAATTCGGAGCGGGTGGAAGAGCTAGGCCTTAAATGCTCTAATTAATTTACATGTGGCCTTGTCTATAAGAGAGGGTTTTTCCCTCTGAGCCCTCATTATTCTGTGTTTTCAGACGTATTCTTCTTTCTGTGGGTTTAGGTATGTGAAATAGTCTGAGATCGCCTGTTTGTCAGGTATTCCTCGGTCGGCTATGAGCCTGGCTTCGACCTCCCTGGTGAAAGCCGTGGTAGAGCCTCTCGGAAGCAGCACGGCGCCGTCTACGAGGTCTAGGGGGAGCGGGAGGCCGGAGGCCGGGTTGTGTAGCTCCATGAAATACCGTGCGAACTCCTCGACATCAGTCCCTTTCAGAACCTCTATCTCAAAGGGAGGGGCTGTAGGCGAG
>QMRH01000113.1 GCA_003650675.1 Thermoprotei archaeon
AACCGGCTTCCTACCGAGAAGCTGGGATTATAATTTAGCAGCTGTAACCTACGATATTGCTAAAGAGCTCAATGTGACGGTAGGCGATACCGTAACTATTCTAACTGAAGATGGCGCTAGGAAACTGGTTGTTTCAGGCATACTTCATCCAGCGACTCTGGGTCTGATAAAGGATCTAGATGGAGACCCAGTAACTCCTTATCTGTTACAGCTCGAGGCCGGTAGTTCAATACAAGAATACGTTCCATTGGCCATTATAAGGGGTAATGGTAATAGGACAATAGTGGTCAACGTTAAGACAGCGCTGGAGCTAGGATGCGTTATAGCCAGAGTAAGTTTTAAACTAAAAACAGGAAAACTAAAAACAGGAATAGACCCGTTGAAGCTAGCTAGGTTCATAACAGAGCAGTCAGGGCTTCAGTCATGGGTTGTTCGTGACAACAATACATATACTTTTAAATGGACCGTGATAAAGTCATATAAAGGATTTAACGAGTTATTAATACTAACAGTGATGGTAGCCCTTACAACCACGGATATTGTGGCGGCAGCCCTGTATCCGAGGCGTAAAGAAGCTGAAATAATAGCACTGCTAGGAGGCACACCCACAGACATATTCTTAATGTTTGCCGTTGAAACCATAGTGACCATGCTTATAGCTACAGCTACTGCGATATTTACCGCCTATGCCTCCGTAGCGTGGCTAAGCCATATAATAGGCTTATCCATCTCAGATAAGTTAAATCCGCTCTGGATAACATTGTGTGTAACGATGCCGCTTATAGCCGTCATCCCACCTATAGCGTTTACGGCGTTCTACGCTGCTAGGAATGTAACTCCATTAATACCGACCAGATGGAGTCCTCAGCCAGAAACCCCAAAAAACATATCAATACCGATCACGGTTAAATGGATTAAATTACGCGACTTCTTCGAGTATCTAGAAGCCCGATTAACCAAGATTTCTTCGATGAAACCTCTGGCTTTCTTATCCGATTACAAACTAAACGTATCCGACTTCACCGTCAAATATCTTGGGCAGGAAGTGCTCTGCAGTTTTCGAATACACCTAAACAGATCAGCAAGCCCTATCGTAGGAAAAGTAGTGATAGAGGGCCGTAAAAAGGGAGACAGATGCGTGTTCTACGCCTCGATAAAGTACGATTCTATAAGTGGTGTACCGCCTCAAATAGCGACCCGTATAATAGGACTCTACATTAGACAAGCCGCACTAGACTACAAGGTTAACGGCCAGAAACCTTCATGTTTTAAACTGTAATGTCTAGGAAGCTTTAAAAACTAGAATCAACACAGTGGTAAAGGTGGCTTGATGTCGCGGACTGCTGTAAAGAGCACCTGTCTTCTATGCGGATGTGGTTGTAAATTAGGATATCTATTAGGACAAAACGGTGTTATCACAGGCTGTCAGATAGTTGCTGGCAGTCCTAAAACCGGTTACGAGTCCTGCTTTAAAGGCATGGTAGCATGGAAAAGCATATACCGAAACAGAATAAAGAAACCCTATGAAAGACGTGAAAACGGCGAATTAAAGGAGTTAAGCTGGAGTCAAGTAATAGATAAGCTCGCTTCGCTTTTAAGAGACTACAGAGAAGACGAAATAGCGTTTGAAGCCTCAGGCGAGATAGCTAACGAGGACAATTACGTAATTCAGAAGTTTGCTAGAACAGTCAACTGGACAAATAATATAGATACCTGTGCAAGGTTATGTCACGCATCGACCCTGCTAGCGTTTGAGAAGACTCTTGGTATAACTGTGATGCCGGATAAAATGAACGATGTGCTTAATGCAGACCTAATATTCATAATAGGATCAAATCCGTATTCCAACTATCCTGCACTAAGCGTCAAAATGATAATAGCTAAGAGAAAAGGGGCCAATAGAATATCTGTTCAGACAGCGTCTAACGAGACCTCTAGGAAGCTAGCGGACGTAAGAGTAGCCCGTGAACCGGGAAGCGAGTTCATATTTATCTCAACCCTCGTAGCGGAGCTCATACGTAGGGGCTATGTCGACGAAAGCACATGTTCAAAAATAGAGGGGTGGAAGGCCTTCAAAAAACATCACCTAGACAACTACTATGTTCCAATGGTAACACGGCTTTGCCAAGTAGACCCCGAGATCTTTGATGAAATAGTGAAACTCGTGGGCGAATCAAAAAGCCTGGTAATAACCCATGGAATGGGTATCACGCAATCAGGCATAGGCACGGATACCATCATTGCACTAGTAGATCTAGCTCTGATAAAAAACGCTAAACTAGTATCAATGCGCGGAAAAATAAATATTCAAGGCGCAGGCGATGTGGGATGTTCTCCAAACCACTATCCTACTGGACGGATATCTAAGAAAACAAGAAAGGAATATGAGCAATTAATAGGGTTACAGGTGCCAGCTAGCCCTGGAAAGACGGTTATAGATTTCCTCATAAGAAAACCCGTGGACCTAGTTTACATATGTGGGACAAATCCTGCTGTTTCAATGCCCTACCTTGAGGAGACACACAAGGTCCTCAAACGAAGCATAATAATATATCACCACCCCTTCTGGACAAAAACAACGGAGTTTGCCGACATAATACTTCCACTACCTACTTTAATAGAGACTGAAGGAACCATAACTAACGCGGAAGGCCTCGTTAGAAAGGTTGAAAAGGTAACTACGGTTGTAAAAAGTGCTCTGAGACCCATGCATCTATTCTCTAAGATAGCTAAGAAAATAGGTTTAAAAGGTTTTAACTACTCTGATCCGCTAAACGTGTTCGGAGAAATATGTAAGGTTCAGCCCCGGTATCGCCACATAGATATAGATCAGCTATGGTTCAAAGATGTCGATGCGTATGTTGATAAAAAACCAAGGTTCAGAAAATTGCTCATAGCTTCACCGCCAGCTAAATACATTAGAAGAAGCATAGAGTACCCATTCATACTTAGGACGGCTAGAAGCCCGTACCATTTCTGTGCGGGAGACGTCACCAGAAACGTCGAAGAACTCATGAAACGGGAACCTGAAAACCTTCTCTATATGAACCCACATGATATGATTTCACTGGGTTTACAGGATAACGATAAGGCACGTGTAACGTCTATTACGGGATCCTTGATCTTCAAGGTGAAATCCAATCCCCACGTGCCATCAGGCATACTGATAACCAGGTTTCACTTCGAAGATAGCTTAGTAAACAAACTAACACCCTTAGAGCTAGACGAGGAAAGCCGCACTCCGAGCTACAAGA
>QMRH01000114.1 GCA_003650675.1 Thermoprotei archaeon
CTCCCACCCGAAGTCCCCATCCATGAAAGAAAAAACATGGCATATATGGGCACTGTGGTCACATATGGCCGAGGAAAAGGCGTGGTAGTCGCCACCGGCTTCGATACCGTATTCGGTAAATTAGCTTATGAGCTTCAGAAAGAGGATAGAGAACCAACCCCCCTACAGAAACGATTGGAACATTTTGGACGAGTCATTACAGCGATAGTTTCCATCCTTGTAGTACTGGTTTTCATCGAAGAACTATTTGAGGGTTTAAATGTATATGAAGGGTTCTTAACTGCAATTAGTTTAGCTGTTTCAGCCGTACCCGAGGGGCTTCCAGCAGTACTTACAATCACTCTCGCTCTTGGCGTACAGCGTATGGCCCGTAGAAATGCAATAGTGAGAAGACTGGCCTCTGTAGAAACCTTGGGAAACGCCACCGTTATATGCACTGATAAGACCGGCACCCTCACACGGAACGAAATGACCGTTAAAAAAATATATGTTAATGGAAAGTTTATAAGGGTGACGGGCTCGGGCTACGAGCCCGAAGGAGAGTTCATCGACGACAACGGTGTTAAGATAAAGCCTCTAGGTGACTCAACCCTTAAAAAACTGCTATTAATAGGTCTTTTATGCAACGATTCAAAACTTGTTAGAAAGAGCACTACATGGACCATCACGGGCGACCCGACAGAAGGAGCACTAGTGGTTACAGCTGTGAAAGCTGGATTAAACCAGGAAGAGACTAGAGAAACATTCCCCAGGATAAACGAGATTCCCTTCGACTCCCGCAGAAAAAGAATGAGCACCTTACATGTAATCGAAGGTAAACCTGTTTTATATTCCAAGGGTGCACCAGAAGTATTGTTAAACCTATGTTCACATATAGAAGAAAACGGTATAGTTAGACCCATCACCGACACCGACAAGAAAAAAATACTAGAAGCCGCCAAAAAAATGGCTAGCGAGGCATTAAGGGTCCTAGCACTTGCATATAGAGACTTCGAAAGAACACCAACCGAATTAAAGGAAGAAGATGAACGATACCTAGTTTTCGTGGGGCTTGTCGGAATGATCGACCCGCCTAGACCCGAGGTCAAAGCCGCTCTTAAGAAAGCTAGAGAAGCTGGCATTAAAGTTATAATGGTAACTGGCGATCATAAAGACACTGCAGTTGCAATAGCCAAGGAGATAGGGTTAATCGACGACCCAGAGAACGTAACAGTGTTAACGGGCAGCGACCTTGATAAAATGGACGAAGAAGAGTTTGCAGAAATAGTTGATAAGGTCCATATATTTGCCCGCGTCTCTCCCGAACACAAGTTAAAGATAGTGAAATACCTGAAAAGGAAGGGACATATTGTGGCCATGACGGGAGACGGTGTAAACGATGCCCCAGCTGTGAAGCACGCTGATATAGGTATAGCTATGGGCATTAGAGGAACAGACGTCACAAGAGACGCCGCCGATCTAATCCTAGCTGACGACAACTTCGCTACTATTGTGGCGGCAATAGAGGAAGGGAGAACAATATACGAAAACGTCAGAAAGTTCATTAGACTTCTACTTTCAGCAAATTGGGATGAAATAGCTGTGGTATTCGTATCTGCATTATTGGATATGCCGATTCCATTTACTCCGGCACAAATACTCTGGATAAACCTTCTTACCGACGGCTTCCCAGCACTAGCCCTGGGTCTAGACCCCCCTGAACCCGATATCATGAAACGACCGCCGAGAAGCCCCAAGGAGAAAATCTACGAGAAGATGGAGTTGTTCTTTCTAGTGTCAGTAATATTGTCCCTGTTTGCCTGGGTTGCCCCCTTTTGGATAGCGCTTCAACTCAAAGACACATTGCCTGAAGCCCGGACCCTAGCATTTACCCAAGCAGTAATCTTCGAACTGCTTTTAGCACTGAATTGTAGGAGCGAGAAACACTTTGTATTTGGAAACCTGAAAATACTTTTAGCGAACAAATCTCTCCTACTGGCTGTCCTGGCATCACTGGTTCTTCAACTCCTAGTCATATATCTTCCACCCCTCCAATACATGTTCAACACATCCCCCTTAACGTACCTGGATTGGGCTCTCGTAACAGTCTTTGCATGTACAGCAATACTTCTTTCACCCAAGTTTTGGGATAAACCACTTCTCCGTTCTCCACGGAAAAAATAATTCATTAAAATTTATTCGTACCCTTAATTTTACAGTTGAAGAGTGCCCTCCATTACTCGGCATCTCGCTTCTAAATATTATTCGAAAAATTAAAAGCCTAGTTATAAAATAATATTGTAAAAACGGTGAAGATTCGATGGTGAAAAAACTTTACATTTCAATCGACATGGAGGGTCTCTCTGGAGTTGTCGTAGGAGATCACGTCTCTAGGACCGGTAAAGACTATGAATGGGCTCGAAAGGAAATGGTTAGAGAGGTTTCGGCTGTAATAGACACGGCCTTCAAAAACAACGTAGAATATATACTGGTAAACGATTCCCACGGCTCCATGATAAACCTTTACATTGATCAGCTACCCGAAGGCAACATAGAGATCATAACAGGGTCTCTTAAACCCCTAAGCATGATGGAAGGTATTACAAGCAATTTCGATGCCTGTTTTTTCATAGGCTACCATGCTAGAAAAGGTACACGGGCAGCAGTATTAGACCACACAATATTCGGCAGAGCATACCATAAGATCATTATAAATGGAAGAGAGGCAAGCGAATTCTACTTGAACGCTCTTGTTGCAGGACACTTTAAGGTACCCTTAGCCCTCCTCGCCGGAGACGATAAAATAGTCGACGAAGCCCGGAGTCTCATACCTAACATCGAAACTGTCATAACGAAGTACTCTATAACACGCTACGCTGCTAGACACGTTCATCCAAAAGTAGTTGAGAAAATACTAAGAGAAGCCACCCGTAGGGCTTTAGAAAATGTAGACAGCGGGAAGGTAAAACCCCTAACCACCAACACACCCATTAAACTTGAGTTAGTTTTTACATCGACAGCGCTTGCAGACGCCTGCGAAAACATCCCCACGGCTTTAAGGAAAAATGCTTTCACGCTTGAATTTACAGTTGAAAATATTATTGAAGCATATAAGGTGATAAAAACCGCCTCCCTAGTTTCATCTGCTATACTTAAGTAAAACATTGTATTAAACGTATTTTTAAACCAATATATTTTTCCAAAAAAGAAATCTTTAAGGATTCTTATTGAGGAAAAAGGCTTTATCCATAGATAAAG
>QMRH01000115.1 GCA_003650675.1 Thermoprotei archaeon
CATAAAGGTAGTGAAGTTGAAGGCGTACTATACTTGATATTAGAGGAGGATCTATGTAAACTAGATAAATATGAGGGCTATCCCGATCATTATGATAGAAGAAGGATTACAGTTTATACTGAGGAAGGCTCTCTAGAAGCATGGATATATGTAGCTGTGAAAACCGAGCCTGGTTTAAAGCCAAGCAGAAAATATATAGATTACTTGATAAGAGGAACAGAACAGCATGGTTTAAGCCAACAATACATCAACTTCCTAAAAAGCTTTAGAAAGAATTGACACCTTTATTATCGATACAAATTTCACTCGATAAGCGACAAAAGACCTTATAATGTTGTTTGTTTACTCATTACCTGTACTTTTAGCTTAATGCATGGGTATTAATTGATCTGTTTTCTCCATGTATTTCATGTATTTCTGCACAAATTTTTCGATAAATGCTTTCTTCTCTCTTGAAATTACAACTACTGTGAATAGATAGTTAATTAGGAATTAGGTGTCTAATCCACTTATAAGGACCATTTGTCATCAACTTATACCGCGCTTTCTGTACTCAGGCATCTTCCTGTTGAGGTCTAGCTCAAACCACTTTCTCCTCTTGTTGTAGATTACTTCTCTTAACTCCCTACTCAGCAACTTCACATACTCGATGAATTTCATGGGAAGCAGTACAGAGTCCGGTCCTATTTTGGTCTTTTCTACGTTCCCCCTCCTCCCAGCTGGGATCTCAGAAGATTTCTTAATATCTAGGCTATGGCTTCCCGTAGCCAATAAAATAGCGTTACTTAGGCTACCGTCGTCCTAGAGTAGGACTGGTTAATATAGATAAACTTTATAAACCATGGTTAAACATGTTACACTATGGGTAAAACTGTAGCTATCAAAAACATTGATGAGGAACTTTATAGGATGTTTAAAGCAGCTGCCGCCTTAAGAGGAGTCACTTTAGGGGAGGCATTGAACGAGGCGATACGGTTATGGCTGGAGACATCCTCTTCTCCCAGCAAATATTTTAAGATAGAGGAGGAAGCCTCGAGAAACAGGGAGACCTACAAAAGGCTGGAGAAAAGCTTGCTCCAGAAACACTATGGAAAATATGTGGCGATAGCAGACGGAAACCTGGTAGGGATCTATAACACTAGGGAGGAAGCAGTTGAGGCGGTAAAGAGGCTTTCGGTGAACCATGCAATAGTCACGAAAATAGAGGAAAAGGAGGTTAAACCCGTGGAGCTTGGAATGTCACTATTTGAGGAGACGTTATGAAAATATCGTATAGTAAGGAAAGAAGGCCGCCAATACCCGTGCTGGAGATAAAGATTTACTCACCCATTAAAAACGGGTATGCCAAAATAGTAGCTTATGTCGACACGGGCTTTGACGGAGGCATACTTATACCATTCAGTCTCTATGAAAATCTGGGATTAACGCTCGTAGAGGAACCCCATCTTTCACACGGGGTCTTCCCCTCCGGCTCAATAATAAAGCTACATACGGCAGTTACCGAAATCGAAATGGCAGGCTTCAAGATGAATACACATGTGTATTCGTCGCCATTCATACACAGAAAACTCGTTGGAAGAGAAGTATTAAATAACCTCATCCTACTTCTAAACGGTCCTCAAAGAGAACTCGAAATAAAAACAGATATTTAATCCTCAAGTAGCCACCAGAGATACCTAGCACACAAGTTATTTCGAAAACAGTTTTAGCCGTACCCTTAGTAACCGACCTGCTCTCAGCAAACCCTCTACTTTTCCGCAAACCCGTGACCAAGCGTGAATCCCACTAGTATGCTTAAGCCAAACCTCCGTCTCTGTCTCAACCCTAACTATATGCATATCCATGGCGCAATAGAGCTTAAAATGGGTTGAAGTCTTCTAGGCATACACGGCTACCAGGCCCATCAGCGTTAGTGAAGCAAGTATCTCAGCCACACTACTGCCTGTGAAAGGGGGGCTAGGCTTAAAGTGATGAGGAGCTTGGTTTCGGGCTTTTTAACTAAGATCTTAATAAAAAAGCCCTTGTGTGTTCTGTAGAAAGACTTTGTTTGAGATTGAAGTTATTCTCTACTGCGTTGTGAGCATCTTTGTGGCAACTTAAGCATCTTTTTAAGAAAAACTCCTTGAATACCCAGTATTACTAGTATAGAGTATGGAGAAATTCCTTTTTATGGAAGTCCAGAGAAAATGTGGTATTCTAATCTTGACCCATGCTTCAAGCTTAGGATAGTTAACAATAGTTAAAGTATATGTTTCGTTAACGTGAATTCTCTTAACTTCACAATATGCTGTGAAGAGTGGACGCAATTTCTCTGAAGACTCAGATATGCCCTCCCTCCACCAGGATGCTTCTATAATCTCTAAACGCTTGTCATAAGTCTTATAGTAGATAGAGTAGCTTAAAACGAACTGTATTCTAATCTTATATTTCTTGAAGCCGTGCCTGAAGAAGTAGCTATCTAGGAAAGTCAGGTTATATACGGCTGCATGAGAAGTTTTCATAGTCCAGAGTGTGCCACCCAACTTTAGGAAGGGGAGGGTATACTCCGTATAGGGGAGTTTTAGGTATATAGTGTCATTGGAGTCGGTAGCGTAGGCTGAAATATAGAAAGTCAAGTACACTATTATGGGAGGAGGATAGGGTAGATTTTTCTATTTAAACATAGAAATAAGTTTGAAATAAGTTTTAAATAAAACACTTTTTTCAGCCCTTTCTCGGCGACATGCCATGAGGTGGAGCGAGCTACCGAAGTCAGCCAGGTACTACATTCTCTACCACACCATGGTGGCACCACTCCTCTTCACGTGGTACACGATATTCTACGACCTCCTCGAGGAGGGCTACACAGTGCTGGAGCTGGGGATACTCTTCACGGCCATAAATGTTCTCTCGATACCGGCGAAATTCCTGATCGGCAGGTACTTCACATTCCACGACGTGAAGAAAGGGCTGCTGTTCATCGACGTTCTGGAATCTACATCACTGTTCTTCCTTTATTTTGCCACGGGAAGCTTAGCTCCACTCTTCGTGGGGATATCGCTCCTAATATCGGACGTTGCTGGAACACTGTACCCGCTCTACCAGGCGTACGAGAGGGCAGTTTATCCCGAGGACAGGATGAAGGAGGCGCTCGTGTGGCACATGGCTCTACCAGAAGCTGCAATAGTCCTCAGCTACCCTCTCTTGGGCTACGTGTTCGGCGTGCTGTGCCCGAGTCTAGACTGTGTCAGGA
>QMRH01000116.1 GCA_003650675.1 Thermoprotei archaeon
CATGTCCATATGATTTATTAAGACTTAATACAAACTATAATTTGGCTGTGCAACAAAATAACTACTATACAGATGCGTGACTAACCTTGCCCAGAACAAAAACTAAAAAGGAAACAGTTGTCTTTAGGGAAGTTTATCCAATTCAAGAGCCCTATGTCTACGCAGCAATAACCAAAGAGAAAGGAACTGGAAGAATAAAATATGAAGTAATAGAACCAACCCTTCTCGAAGAAGAAAAAGAAAAACTCAAGGAAATAAAGAAAATTTTAATGGATGAAATTGATGTAAGCCTAAAAGAGATAGAAACTAGAGAAAAAGCCGAAGAATACCTCAAAAATAAATTCCACGAAGTAATTCGAGATTATAAGATTAAAATAGCCAAAGAAGCCATAGACAAGCTCCTCTATTACGTCATAAGGGATTTTCTAGGCTACGGAAAAATAGATCCGCTAATGAAAGACCATTTAATTGAAGACATATCGGCCGACGGCGTCAAAATTCCAGTCTATGTTTGGCACAGAATCTACGAATCTCTGCCGACAAACATCACCTTTGAAACAGAAGAAGAATTAAACTCATTCATTATCCGACTAGCCTATTTAGCCGGGAAAAACGTTTCTCTGGCAAATCCGCTTATCGACGCCTCCCTTCCAGACGGAAGCAGAATTCAACTCTCATACGGAAACGAAATAACCAAAAGAGGCTCAACGTTTACGATTAGGCGGTTCAGAGTTGACCCACTTACAATTTCAGACCTAATCTCATTCAACACGCTATCAGCTGAGATGGCAGCCTATTTCTGGTACATAATCGAAAATAGATCATCAATACTTGTAGGCGGAGGTGTCGCCGCCGGCAAAACAACAACATTAAACTGCCTTTCCATGTTCATCAAGCCGGAATTAAAGATAGTAAGCGTGGAGGATACCCCAGAACTTAATTTGCCTCATGAAAACTGGATTCCATCTGTTGTTCGCCCAGGATTTGGTTTCAGCGAAAAGGGAGCCATAACTCTATTCGATCTTTTGAAGGCTGCTGTTCGGCAAAGGCCAGACTACATAATTGTTGGAGAGATTCGAGGAGAAGAAGCCTATACGCTCTTTCAAGCTATTGCAACCGGGCATTTAGGTATGTGCACCATACACGCCGAATCCGTTGAAACTGTAATAAACCGTTTGGAATCCGAGCCGATGAACATTCCTAAGACGCTAATTGCAATGATAAACGATATAGTGATTCAGATTAGAACAGAAATTAATGGCAAACCAGCACGAAGAATTAAAACAGTAACTGAAGTGGTTGGGCTTAATACCAAAACAAAAGAGATAAAAACTCATGAAGTTTACAGATGGAATCCAAAAGATGACAGTTTCATTTTTTCAGGGAAAAGCTACATTCTAGAAAGGCACATGAAAAGACTTGGTTTAAAATGGAAAGAAGTTGAGAAAGAACTCAAAAGAAGAGCAGCAGTTCTCCAATGGATGGCCGACAACAACATCAGAAAATACACAGAAGTAGCCAAAGTCATACGCGAATACTATGCCGATCCAGAAAGGGTTTACAGAAAGGTGAGAGTAGGAGCAAAATGAAAGTAAAGCTTGACAAATTAGGCTCTATAACTAAATCCATAAAAGTCCGCTTAGAAAAGCGGCTGAAAACGAAGAGTAGTCCTACTAAACTCCACGTTGTTGCCTACAACTTGTTAGGAGACAAAACAGCGAAATTCATCCCATTGTTCAAGGATTTAGATAAAAACCTTGAGAAATCGAATATAAAAATCAATTTCAGAGCATATGTTAGCCTCACCGTTCTGATGAGCATCATAATTTCACTGTTAACCCTAATTCTGACGCCGACCATTCTCTATCTCCTTGTTGGCATGCCCATTTTTTCAGCTTTACTATTTGGGACAGGTCTCTCCATGCTTTCCTGGTCCCTCACGGTGATAGCCTTCTATGTTTACCCAATCTATAAAGCAGATAATCTTAAGAGAAAACTTGAAGATGAACTTCCATTTGCAACCGGATATATGGCTGTTCTTGCAGGTTCAGGCGTAACTTCAGACAGAATTTTCAAAGCGCTCGCCAGAATAAATGTTCCATTGGCAATAACTGAAGAAGCAAAAAGAATAGTTAGAGATGTTGAGCTTTTCGGAGCAGACCTAATATCCGCCCTTGAATCAGCCTCAAAAAAAAGCCCGTCTGAAAAATTTAAGCATTTTATTCAAGGCTTTATTGCCACTATGCATTCAGGCGGAAGCTTGGTCTCCTACTTACTGAATCGTTCAAGACATTACATGCGGCTGAAGAGAATTACCATAAAAAGGTTCGCTGACACACTTTCACTATTGTCCGAATTCTATGTTGCTATACTGGTTGCTGGCCCCCTATTGTTTGTCATCATGTTAGCTGTTATGGCAATGCTTGGCGGAGAAGGAATGGGACTTCTCGACCCAAAGCTTCTGCTTTACCTATTAACTTACGTCGCCATTCCCCTCGCTTCAATAATCTTCATACTCGTCCTTGACATCCTGTCGCCAAGGTGGTAGATTTGCCAAGAATAAGTGAGCGAAGGAAGAAGCTCATATGGTACAGCTCAATTACAGCAGGCACATTAATAGTAGCCACCGCACTCGCATTTGGCTATCAGGGTAGAATGTTGGATGAATCCATTTTATTAGCGATTATGGTGGCAGTTTTTCCTCCATCGATAGCCAATTATATGGATTATAAATGGAGAAAATCTATTGACCAGAAACTTCCAGTCCTCTTCCGCACAATTGTCCAAGCTCAAAAGACTGGAATGACTCTGCCTCAAGCAATAGAAGAAGCCTCAAAAAGAGATTATGGGCCTCTAACGAAGGAATTAAAGAAAATTAATGCTCAAATTTCTTGGGGCATGCCTCTAGAGGAGGCTTTACAACTGTTTGCTAAAAGAGTTGGCACTCCACTTGTCCAACGAACAGTCCCCCTAATAATTGAGGCTGGCCGCTCAGGAGGAAGAGTTGAGAAGGTCTTTGAGCCTCTTGGAAAATTCGTGGATTCGATTCTGATCATGGAGAGGGAAAGGAAAGCTCAGACAAGGCCATACATCGCCATAATCTATGTAGCATTTTACGTGTTCCTATTCACAATAGTCCTTTTGTTTAAGACTTTCTTTGTAAGTATAGAAGGGGCACCCATCCTAGGC
>QMRH01000117.1 GCA_003650675.1 Thermoprotei archaeon
CTCGGAAGACCCTGCGGAGGCCAGGAAACTTCTAGATAAAATTCCATGCCTATTCATAACTATTACAAATTACGGATTAATAGGGTTGGATGCTGGAGTAGACTTTTCTAATCTACCGCCGGGCTATGCTATAGCTAATATTGTTGACTTCGACGAAGCTGCTAAGGAGATTAGGGATGGAATAGAGAGAATAACCGGGAAAAGGGTCGCGGTAGTTATAAGTGATACTGAGACGAATATTTCGGGGAAGTTTGGAAGCATAGATGTTGCAGTTGGATGCTCAGGTATAAAGCCTATTACAGGCAGGTTTGCAGCCAAAGACATCTACGGGAAGCCCAAGTTCGGCGGAGTAGACATAATTGTAGATGAACTAGCCTCCACCGCAGCACTATTAATGGGGCAGACGTCTGAGAGGGTTCCCGTGGTAATCGTTAAAGGCCTTAAATACGATGTGAGCGAGGAGGGCGTAAAAGATTATTTGATGGGGTTTAGAGGCTTAAGAATGGGTTTCCTCCTCAAAAACTTTCTAGCAAGAATTATCCTCAGGTTTGCAGGAAAATAGGTGGACATGCTTGAACACAGATTGGCTATTGGAGCTGGAGTCAACGGTTAAAGCAGTATTCCAGAAACCTCTTGGGGGAGGAGTCGTCGAGTGCGGTGTATGCGAGAGGAGATGCAGGATTCCTCCGGGAGGTAGAGGTGCCTGTGGGAATAGAGTGAACTTGGATGGAACACTATATAATATCGGCTACGGACTGCTAAGCGCCTTGGAGAGTAGACCCATAGAGATAAAACCCTTTTTCCACTTTTGGCCTGGAAGTACTGCAATGACGTTCTCTGGTTACGGATGCAACATGTATTGTCCATGGTGCCAAAACTACCATTTAAGCTTTAACAAGCCTGATCCGAAACTACATAGCTATACTCCACCGGAGAAAGTTGTTGAGAAAGCCCTAGCTTATAGGGATGAAGGTGTTTGTGCAAGCTTCAATGAACCAACAATACATTTAGAGTACCTGCTAGACGTTTTCACTCTGGCTTCTAAAAAAGGTCTATATTCAACAATTGTCAGCAATGGCTATATGTCTATTGAATCACTTAAGGCAATGGCTAATGCAGGATTGGACGCATTGAACATCGATATTAAGGGTTGTCCCAAGACTTATAGTAGTCATCTCCATAGACTTGACCCTAAAATAGTTTTCAGGAACGCTGTTAAAGCTCTTGAAATAGGCTTACACGTAGAAATGGTTTTCCTAGTTGTAACAGGGGCTAACGATGAAGATGATTGCATTGATTGGGTTTTAAGAAACCACGTTGAGCTATTAGGAGAAGAAGTACCTCTACATGTAAACAGGTATTATCCAGCTCACAAATACTTGAAGCCCCCAACGGACATAGATTTACTGGTGAAAATATATAACAAGGCTAAGTCCATGGGGATAAAATACGTTTACGTAGGAAATATTTGGGACCCAAGCTACGAGGCAACTTATTGTCCTAATTGCGGTGAAACATTGATTTATAGGCTACACTATAGGAGTCTCGATGTGAGACTAGGAACGAACAACTCCTGTCCTAAGTGTGGTCAGAAAATACCTATAAGAGGGAAGATAGTTTTGAAGAGAAGACGCTTCCTCATCTAATTCAAGATATTTAGCGTGTACGATTATAATAAGGTTTCAAAAGGTATCTTATAAGGTGTCACATTATTATAGAGGTATTTCAAAAATGGTGTTCCATGAGATTGATGGCTCGATGAGTGGGAGAAAACCGTATACAAGGTGTTTGAAGGCGAGGAGCCTCCAAGACCTCCGCTTCACTTCGAGTCAGACGATAAAGAAACGGGAGCGAGGCTAAGCGATATTATTGGGGCAGGAGCTAAAATAGCTTCGTGGAGAAAATATTATGTGCTAGGTGGACCCTTAAGGAGGATCGAAGGCGAAAAACTTAGATTTTGGGCTAGTAGAGTGGAAGGAGACCGCGTAGATTGGCCCGACTACGATGAAATTATTGAAGCTATCGAGTCCTACACCAAGAGGATAAAGGGGCTCGTAAAAGACAAGTTTACCCTATTCAAAATTTTGGGTCCAACAGAAACAGCTGAATCCTTCTTCGCCAAACCATTGAGAGAACGTCGTGAAATGAAGTAGGTAACCCACGAATTTGGTTTCGCACTACTCTTGAAACTGGATAAGCGTAAAGCATACGACATCTATGATCGAATATTAAGTGTGCTAGAAGAACTTGTCAAAATAGGATGTGATTTAGATAGGGTTGACGCGATTAGAATAGCCGATGACGCTGCCGACTACCGCGGCCCACTATATCAAGGTTCTTCCTCGAAGAAAAATATTATACGGCCCAGAGAGCAGTTGAGAATAGCTAAAAATAGAGGTAAGTACACTATACTTCACTGCGATGGGAACTTGATGAAAGCATATATGGCCTTAAAACTCACCAAAATATATGATGGACTTCGTCCCCTCGACTTAATGCCTAAGCCCGCTGTTAAAGCGGCAATTAGGTGGATTATGGAGGTAATTAGGTTGAGGGAGATCGTTGGCTGGAACACCGTCTTCTTTACGGGGATTCCAATAGACCTGGTTTTCAACAACTATGTTGAAGCCCAAGAATTCGTTAAAATACTTCTAAGCCTACTTGAAGAACATGGTTTGAAGAGACTTGTTCTTTCGACAACACACAGCGAATATCCTGGGAGGAGCTACAATGAGCCCCGAGTACGAATTAAAATAGATATTTTAAAAAAGGGGTTTCCTCTTTAAGTAATCTTTAAATCAAATGTTTCAATTATTATTTTAGGTTATGTGAGTGAAATGATTAAATGATTAAAGGAGGACCCACCATGGGTATGAAGGAGCTCCTAAGAAAATACTCTGTCCACATATGTATTGGATGGCTGAGCGTCACACTTGTTATGGTACTCTTAACCATAATTCTTAACCCAGTTCCACATCCTCCGAGAGAGTATCCTCTTAAAGAGGTTCCCCCAGTATTCACATTGATATTAATAACAGTGTCCCTCTTTTACGCCATCTATTTAATGTTCAGATACGACGCTAAACCATTATGTGTTCCTATAATATCTGCTGGAATACTGATTTTAGC
>QMRH01000118.1 GCA_003650675.1 Thermoprotei archaeon
GGAAAGGCCCAAGGTACGATGAGAAGGAAATATGGGTTAATAGGATAAGGGTTCAAAGACGTTTTCTAAAGCGGTTACGTGAAAGAAAAATAATCGATGCCTCTACTTACAGGCGTTTATATAGGCTGGCTAAAGGAGGTTATTTCAGAACTCTAAGACAGCTTAAAAGCTATATAGAAGAGCATAAACTTGCGAGGAGGTTTTAGAAATGGCGCGAGGAGGCCGGTATAAGGTTCCGTTAAAAAGAAGGCGTTTAGGATTAACAAACTATTATAAGAGAGTTAAATATGTTTTATCAGGTAAACCTAGACTGGTTGTGAGAAAGACCCTTAAACACGTAGTGGCGCAAATAGTAATAGTTAAGCCTGAAGGTGATTATGTAATAGTTTCTGCTCATAGTCGAGAACTAGTAAGAGACTACGGATGGAAAGGCTACACAAATAATACTTCGGCAGCTTATCTAGTGGGTTTCCTCATAGGTTTAAAAGCTGTTAAAAAGGGCGTTAAAGAGGCAATACTTGATATAGGGTTGCATAGACCTGTACGTGGAGGAAGAGTGTTTGCAGTGGCTAAAGGTGCTATAGACGCTGGGCTTAAAATACCCTGTGGAGAAGAAGTTATTCCTGAGGAAAACAGGATAAAAGGTATTCACGTGTCCGAATACGCTAAAATGCTAGTTTCTGAAAATCCTGAAATATACAGTAGACAGTTCTCAGGATATCTGAGAAAGGGTTTAAAGCCAGAGGATCTTCCTCGACATTTCGAAGAAGTTAAAAGCAAGATACTTTCTTCTTTCAAAGATTAAACAAAGAACTAAATCATTCTTGTAACCAGATCTCTTATTTTATCTCCTCTATACCCCAGTTCTCCTCCTTCTGCGAAATGTTTCTTAATAGTGCCCTTGAACCCCTTAGAAGGCGGATGTAATCTGAAAATCGGTTTTACCCCCGGTAAGTCTTTGAGGCGTACTTTCCCCTCTATTATAGCTCTAGCTAATTTTTCAAAGCTCTCAAAACCATGTTTTTTTAAATATTCTTCTGTAAGACGCTTACCACCCCTTAATCTTCCTCTACGCTTTAAGATTTCAGCTAGTGTAGTTACGTCTATCTCGCCCCAAGTAGCATAATCCTGAATCCTCCTTAGCATGCCCATTACAGACGGATTTTTTCTCACAATTGTCGCGTGAAATTTCCTGTGTAAACCTAATAGTTCAAACGTTTTTTTAACGTCGGGAGACAAGTCAACCGTGCCTCTAACCCTAATAACTAGTAAACAGTCGGTCAAGTTTATCACCATTCGTTTGGTGTTCTAAACGAATACGTTCTTCTTAAAGCATCATAGGTAGCTTTTACAAAGTTTAAAGTGGTTCTGGTCTCTCCATATGTTCTAGTCCAAACATCTTTTATGCCAGCTAGTCTTAACACTACTTTTGCCACGTCGCCTGCCACTAACCCTACTCCTCTAGGAGCAGGTAAAAGCTCGATTCTAACGCTTCCAGACTTCCCTACGGTTCTAAATGGTACAGAGTGAGGCATGTTGCATAGGCATTCCCAGCTACCACAACCCCGCCTAACGGGCATGATATTTAGCTTAGCGTTAATTATAGCCTTTTCTATGGCTTGCCTTATCTGTTTACCTTTGCCTACACCTACGCCTACATACCCGTTTTCGTTGCCTATTACCACGGTGACCTGGAATTGGCTTACTTCACCAGCGTCTGTTTGTCTCTGGACAAGATTCACGTTGACGACTTCATGGCTTAGATCCGGCAATAAAAAGTCGATAATCTCCACTTCCTTTATCGGAGCGTTTATCTGGAATAGTTGATCTATCGAAGTAATCCTTCCTTCCTTAACTAGTCGCCCTATTCGGGTCCTAGGGATCCACTCTTCTAGCGCAGTTGACATGTGACCACCGCTGATGAAACTGAGCATATAGTTTCAGCCAATTAAATAAACCTTGCGGGAACAATGGTAGGCTTGAGGTAAAAAGGTAAAATGTAAATATGAGCGCTGAGAGTTTCGTAAAAAGCTCTTAAAGGTGAGCCTAATGGTTGTACGCAGAGAAAAGAAAAGGAAGAGTCTTAGAGGTTGGCGTACGCATGGTTGGGGAAGAGTTGGGCAGCACAGAAGAAGTGGTTCGCGGGGAGGTAGGGGTCGTGCAGGGTACCATAAACACTACTGGTCTTGGGTTGTGAAGTACGCTCCCGACTGGTTTGGAAAAAGAGGCTTTACAAGGCCACCTAGGATACAGCCACGGCTTAAATGTATAAATGTCGGTGAGCTATGGGAAAGAATAGAAGAGTGGGTGAGTGCTGGATTAGCCAAACGCCTTGACGGAGGATATGAGGTAGATTTAACTAAGCTTGGATATGAAAAACTATTAGGCCGCGGTCGTGTTGATAAGCCGTTAACTGTAAAAATTTATACTGTTAGCAAAATAGCTGTTAAGAAGATAGAGGCTATAGGTGGAAAGGTTATAGCGATGATGGAGGAAGAATAGAATGGGGGCGTATGAAGCGCTAAGCCCGCTTCTTAGGGCGCTTCCAGAGATACCGAAGCCTCGACGAGGGGTTTCCTTTAGAGAAAAGCTTGTCTGGACAAGTATTGTTCTAATACTTTACTTGGTGATGGCCCAGGTACCTTTATATGGAATACCTTGGCGCGCAGAGACTTACCAGCCATTGTTCTTTCTTCAAATAGTGATGGCGTCTCGAAGAGGGACTCTGGTTGAGCTAGGTATAAGTCCAATAGTTACAAGCGGTCTGATATGGCAGATACTCGTGGGAAGCAAAGTCGTAAACATAGATGTATCCACCCCTAAAGGCAGAGCCCTGTTTACAGGATTACAGAAGTTCCTAGCGATCGTGTTCACGTTCGGTGAAGCGGCCGCGTATGTTCTAGGAGGAATGTATGGACCGTTGACAGCTGAAATAGCCGTGATAGTGTTTCTACAGCTGGTCTCGGCGACATTATTGCTCATGTTGATGGACGAGATGCTTCAGAAGGGCTGGGGTATAGGCAGCGGTATAAGTTTATTTATAGCAGCAGGCGTAGCGCAGCAAATCTTCTGGCAACTATTATCACCTATAGGTCCTCTTTCAGA
>QMRH01000119.1 GCA_003650675.1 Thermoprotei archaeon
ATATTCCTTCTACGGCCACAGTGTAGAATACCTCTCCGTTTTCAGTTTTTATTTCGGCGAGCGGAGTTCCCCTTCCAGGATCATGCACCAAGTCAGTTACTTTCGCCCTAATGTACCCTTCAATTTCTTTTTTGCTTACTGGCGGATATTCAGCTGGGGCTACGCGTTTGTGGGTTGAGGCTCTCCAGGTTGGGGCGCCGCGGCCGCGCCTTTGAACACGTATTCTTTTACCCATATCTCTTCACCTTAGAGTATTCCAAGCTTTATGGCTATGTCCGTCGCTTTATATTCTGGATGAAGCTTAACAAATGCCTTTTTCTGACCTTTCGGCGTAATTGTAACGTTTACCTTTTCAACTTTTACGTCATATAGTTCTTCTACTGCTCTCTTAATGTCGCTCTTTGTGGCTTTAATGTTAACTATGAAAACCAGCTTGTTCTCCGTTTCAAGTAGTCTGCTTGTAACTTCGGTCATGAGCGGATACAAAATTACATCGTGGGGATCCATCTTTAGCTTCCTCCAAATCTCTCTTTGAGTTTTTCTATGGCTGACTGCGTCCATATGGTTAATCTTCCGGGATGGGTTCCAGGCGCTAGAAGTTCAACATTTAAATTGTCAACCGTAACTACGTCTACGCCCGGAAGGTTCCTTGCAGCCTTCATTATCCCATCAGATTCTGAAACAATTATTAATGGGCCGACAGCTTGCTTATACCTTCTACCTCGCATTTTGCCCTTTCCAGCTCTAACCTTTCGACTTTCCCTAACCCTGAAAATGTCAGGCCAAACGCCCAAATTCATGAGAGTCTTTTCGACTTCCTTAGTTTTCTCCAACTTCTGGAATTCATCAACAACCACGAGAGGCAAATCGGGGACATAATCAACTTCGTGGCCTCTCTTCGCCACAAACTCCTTTACGGCAGTAGCCGCTATGGCCGACTTAAGCGCCAATAACTTCTCCTTCTTCGGAATTTCCTTTCTAATATTCTTCTCCACTACTGGTGGATGAGCAGCTCTTCCGCCGACAGTTCCAGGGATAAATGCCCCTCTCCTGTCCGAAGTTTTCTTTCTAGGTATCCGTGCGATTCCTAGGCCTACGCCCAACGATTCGGCAGTTGTTCTCTTGCCCGCCATAGGGTCTCTGCCTTGAGGCTGGAATCTATGAGATTGAAGGGCCACAACTGCTCTTTTAATTACATCTGGCCTCAACGGGGTTCTGAAAACTTCTGGAAGCGAAATTTTGCTTACGACCTTGCCGTTGAGGTCGAAAACTTTTGCTGTTCTTTTAACCATATGCTATCACTTCCCTTGCTGTGATTCCAAGGAGACGGCCGTTATCTGAACCGGAACAGCCTCCTCAACTCTCTTTGGAGGTCTAGCAGGATATCTAAGCCTTACTAGTCGCTTCTTTGGTCCTGGAACGCTTCCCTCAATGAGGATATAGGGGCCTTTTATGATTCCGTAGCGAACAAATCCTCCCTTAGGCGTTACTTCCTCTCCATTCTTTCCAATTTTTAGTATTTTCTTGTTGAATTCTGTTCTTTGATGATATCCCATTTGGCCGGCTCTTGGAACGCTGTACATTACGCGGGCGGGTTTCCATGGTCCAATTGCCGCGACTCCACGTTTGGTCTTCCTCGATTTTCTCGGGAGGATCTTAACTCCCCATCTTTTAACTGGTCCTTGAAATCCCTTTCCTTTTGTTATTGCGATGACGTCGACGTATTGTCCTTCCTTAAAAACTTCTTCCGCGCTGACTTCTTTTCCAAGAATACTCTTCGCATACTCGAATTGTTCCTGAATTGTTCCTCCTCCAATCTTTATCTCCATCACGTCTGGCTTCTTTTTGGGGACACCAGAAGCTTGACGCGGTTGAGTTATGGCTATAACCCTAAACTCGGCTATTTTATCCAAATTTTCTTCAATCTTTTTGAGATTCTTTTCTGTATCGAATTTTTCAGGTAGAGTAAAGACTCTTTCAACTTCTTCCGGAGGATTCTCTATCCATGCCTCTGTGAAGGTTTTTAGGCCGTAAACATCCTTTGTATAAGCTCTAATGGCGCAAATTAGGATTGGAGGAGCATCTAAAACTGTAGCGGACGTCATAATCTCCTTTCCATAGGTTGAGGAGCCGGGCTCATTATCGATTATAAAGACGTGGGTCATTCCAGCCTTATATCCCATAAAACCTAAGAGTTTAGGGCCCTCCTCAACGTCTGGCCAGTAACGAATCCTTCCAATCGGACGTGCAGCACGTCCCCTGGGCAGAAAAGCCAACGAACCACGTTTAGGCGCATGCTTCTTTCTATGTCCCATAGCTTATCCGTCTCGCCCTTTTTCAACGAATCATAAAGTTATAAAGTTTACTAAAAGCTACTTCCCTAACTACAATCAACCCTTAAAAGATTGTGAATTAAATGTACGCCTAATACAGAATGAGAAGCGAATGAGATGATAGGGAATCATGAAAATTTGGATAATAAGGGAAATACACGATGAAGACCTTGATAATCTACCTTTCAGTTCATCATGGAAACACTGAAAAGATAGCCAAAGCTATGGCAGAGGTTTTAGATGCCAAATTAACCAAACCAAGTGAAATTGACGTAAATGAAGTATCTGAGTATGATTTAGTCGGTTTCGGTTCAGGAATATACTTTGGTAAACACCATGTGAATCTACTCAATTTCGTTGATGCTCTTCCCAGCTTTAAAGGCAAGAAAGCATTTATTTTCTCAACCAGCGGCGCGAGTAACGCACTAAATTTCATCATTAACTTCCGGTATGGAGTTCTCCATTTCCATGAGCATTTAAGAAAAAGACTATTAAAGAAAGGATTTAAAATAGTTGGGGAATTCAACTGCAGGGGATACGACGATTATGGATTATTCAAACTCATCGGCGGAATAGCCAAGGGTAGACCCAACGATAGGGATTTGGAGAACGCAAGGAGCTTCGCACAAAGTTTGCTGAAGTCTTACAGTCTTAATCCTAACCTAACGGCTTGCCCCTCTAAGTTGTTTAATAACCACTAATGGAAGCCACCCACACACAATCATCAGTGTTCCCGGAAAGAATTCAATCTTGTAGTTCAGCAGC
>QMRH01000120.1 GCA_003650675.1 Thermoprotei archaeon
ACACGGGAACTAACGCCAATGATCTAAAATTGGTGTTGATAGGTGATATATAACTCACAGTTCGCCTAAGGATTTTTCCATGATGGCGACAACTTCATCAAGCTGATCATCGGTAATGACAAGGGGAGGTTGTATTCTCAAGACGTTCGACCAGACACCCCCAAGCCCTATAAGAAGTCCTTTTGCCAGGCAAGCTTTACGAACAGCTACAGCTTCATCAGCGGCCGGCGTCTTTGCTTTATCCTTAACCAGTTCTATACCTATCATAAGACCCTTGCCGCGTATATCGCCTATTACAGGATATTTCCTCTTCAATTCCTCCAACTTTCCCATGAGCAATTCCCCTTTTTCCCTTACCTGGCTGGCAATGCCTTCCCGTTCCAAAAAGTTAATGGTGGCCAGTGATGCTGCGCAGCTGACAGGGTTACCTCCAAAGGTGCTTAGATGCTCACCTGGCTGGAATGTATTGGCAATCTCATCCCGCGCAATAAAAGCTCCTAAGGGTAAGCCGTTAGCAATTCCTTTGGCCATTGTCATGATATCTGGTTCTACACCGTAATGATCTATGGCAAACATCTTACCCGTTCGGGCAAAGCCGCTCTGGACTTCGTCAACAAATAGCAGGATGTCATGGTTGTCTAAGACTTCCTTCACCCTTTTAAAATAAGGCTCTGGCGGGACGATAATACCACCTTCACCTAAAACAGGCTCGGCGATAAAGGCTGCAACATCATTAGAAGTATCAAATTTAATAATATCCTCTAGATATTCGGCACAACGCATCCCGCAGGTTTCAGGCTTGAGATTAAAAGCACAACGATAGCAATATGGGGATGGAGCGAAACTGACTCCTGCCATATAAGGCCCGGCTCTTTTTTTACGGGCGAAATTACCAGTTATGCTTAATGTAGCATAAGTGCGACCATGAAACGATGCCTGCAGCGCAATAAATTCGCGCTTTCCCGTATATGTCTTAGCCATTCTCATGGCTCCTTCTATAGCCTCTGCTCCACTATTGACAAAGAAGGTTTTTTTCAGTTTCCCTGGAGTAATTTGGGCTAATTTTTCTGCCAGGTCGGCTGCGGGTTTATTATAGTATACATAAGAACAGCAGTGGATATATTTATCAAGCTGAGCTTTGGCAGCTTCGATAACCTCTGGATTGCTGTGTCCAGCATTGGTAACGGCAATCCCAGCAAAGCAATCTATGTACCTCTGGTCATTTTCATCGTATACCAGCGCACCCTCGGCGCGTTCAAATACCACCGGTACGATACCACTTAGCATGCTGGTGTTTACATATTCACCATATTTCTCCATCGTATTCATAGCGCTATCCTCCCAAAAAGTTTTTAAGTTTCTTTGTCAGAATGAAAGATATGGCTCTGGGCTAAGGATCTGCTTCATTTCCCATATTTTGCCCAGTAATCTCCAAATAATTCTTCATCTGTAGGGATGACCGGTTCTATTGGTCTTGCCACCAGAGTAACATTCAAAAAGTGTTTCATTTGCGTATTTTCGGAGCTAGCATTATTTCCCCAAGTACCGCAACCTATGCTTAAGGAAAACGGCATCCCGTTGCACCAGTCTCCACTATTCGCATAACTTTGGGGTTGGCGTACTATGACACGCCCAGTTTTCGTTTGTAGCGCTAATTTGTCAATCCGTTCATCATCAAAAGAATGAATACCACAAGAATGACCTAAGCCCATATACCCTGTTAGTTTGTTTACTAAGGCGATAGCATTGTCAAATCCTTTATACTTATACACCGTCAAAACTACTGAAAGTTTTTCACCTGAAAAAGGATAATCTACCCCTACTCCTTGTTCCTCAACCATTAAGAAAGTGCGGTCTTCAGGGATGGTAAATCCGGCGATTTCAGCAATTTTTGTTGCTGGTTGAGCAATTATGGCACGATTTAGCATCTTAGGAGCAGTCCACATGGTTTTTTGTAAGGCGCTTTTTTCTTCTTTATTTGCTAAATATCCGCCCTCGGATTGTAAAGCTTCTAATAACTTGTTATAAATGCTTTCTTCCACAATAATAGAATTTTCGGCAGAACAACTGGTAGCCCAATCAAATGTTTTGCCCAGCATTATTTTGTGAGCTGCATCTTTAATATCAGCTGTCTCATCTACTATAACACATGCGTTACCCACTCCTACACCATAGGCTGGTTTCCCAGAGGAATAAGCAGAGTGCACCATAGCTTCTCCCCCGGTAGCTGCAATTAGGTCGCACTGCCGCATAAGTTCTTTACTAAGTTCTACTGTAGGTTCTGGTATACATTGAATTAAATCTGCAGGAGCGCCCAATTTTTCTATTGTTTGGCGCATATATTCACAAATTTTAGAGGCGCATTTTTTGCCACGGGGATGTGGCGCTACAATGACAGCATTTCCACCTTTTATAGCAAACATAGATTTGATGACTGGCGTGGCTTCAGGATTAGTAACCGGAGTGATTGCACCAACAACACCAACGGGTTTAGCAATTTTGGTTATTCCTGTTTTGGGGTTGACTTCTACAATGCCTCTAGTTTTTTCATGTTTGATGTCCCTCAAACACCCGCGGACCTTTTTCTGTAATTTGACAATTTTATGGTCAAGCCTACCTAAACCTGTTTCTTCTTGTGTAAGTTGAGCTATCTCCTCCGCGTTACTGACAATGACCCAAGCCATCGCAGTCACTAATTCGTCAACTTTTTCCTGAGAGTAGGTGTCAGCAACTTGCTGAGCTTTCCTGGCTCTTGTCATATACTCTTTTATCACTTCATGGACATTGCCCTCTGTCTCCTGTGTGTTTTTCATAGAAATACTCCTTTCTTAAACCTTGCGTTTTAAAACATTTTTACCAAAGCTGGCTATCCGACTTCCTCGAAGGTGTTTTATAAATATTCTAATGCTACTTTCTACTACCTAATTAGGTTCGCTTTTCTGATATTTTACATTTTCTCAATTCATATTGAGTTGCAAGGATAATTATAGCCAAGTCGAAGAAGTTAGTCAATCCAGTTGGGGCTCTTTGTCAAATTGTGTGGAAATAGCTACGAGATGGCACAAA
>QMRH01000121.1 GCA_003650675.1 Thermoprotei archaeon
CATGGAGTCGACGCTGAGGTTCTGGTACAACCTCTGCTACGAACTGAAACTGGCACCCGAAGATTTCATCGACGCTAGGGAGGACAAGGAGAAGCTTGAGGAACTAAGGAAATCGATACTCGACTGGCTCAGCAAGAAGGTTGAGCAGGGCTACGATAAGAGAACGCTGATCGCACAACTCCAAACCTTGCAGAAGTGGCTCGAAGTACAGATCCTGCCGTCGTACATCGAGCAGGCTGAATACCGTGGAAAGTACCAGACCGCTGAGCTGACCCTAGAAGCGAGGGAGCTTCTGGCGAGGAAGCTCATCGAGAAGGCTAGGAAGAGCAAGAGGAATCACCGCAAGGACTACGCTCTGACAATACGATCGATCATATTCCTGTACTATACTGGTAGTCGAGCCGAGTCTCTGACCAACTTTGCGATCGAGGGAGAGATCAAGATCGAGTGGGATCAGTTCGTGAAGGCTTACGGAGAGACGGAGTTCGTGATAATCAAGACCGAGGAGAAGGGTAAGAAGGGCAGCAAGTTCACATGGAGAAAGCTCGTACCGAAGAGCTGGGCTCACCTCATACCACAGAGGAACCTAACCGAAGACGAGCTGTCGAAGATAAGGAGGATCCTTCGAGAAACCCTCAACGAGATGCTCAACGAGCACCCAGAGCTCTTCAACAAGGACACGGTTAAGTATATACGTGACCTATCGAAGGTGCTGCACCTGTGGAGACATACCTTCGCAAGAGATGCTCTGAGAGCCTTCAAATGGAACAGGTACCTCGTAGCAAAGCTTGGTGGGTGGGTCAAGGACAGCAACCTTCAGATCTACGGAGACTTCGATCTGATCAGCCTAATCCAAGAAGCCTCGAAGGAGCATCAGATAATCTTCGCAAGAGAAGAAGTGAAAAAGGAGATCGAGCAGTTCCTCAACGAAGTCGAAGCCTTCTAAGCAACATCTTTTATCTCGATGTAGACCTTTGTAACCTCTTTTTTCGTAGTTGGAACTTCTGTGAACAGAACAACATTGTTATCCGCTCGAACATCAACGTTTTCGCGGATATACTTCATGTATACCACAACATCAACCTTGACCTTTCTACCACTTGAGTTCTTTATCTCGATCTCCATTAGGAGCCCCCTCATCTAACCTTCCTTGTCTCGGCTTTAATCTTTCTCCTAGGTGTATTTTCTACAGGTATCATAACCATGCTCTCTAGCCTCGATACCCTATCGCATAGATCCATGAGCCTCTCCATGAATTCGTTTATCTTCTGAAGACTCTGGTCGTTCATCAGCATCTCGTTAAACGATGATCTGAACTCTCTATACAGCTTGAAGACCTCTTCCTTCAATTGCAGAACATCGTATTCCTGTCTCAATACCTGTACCTTTTGAGCAAGCTCATCAGCTTCCTTCTTGAGACCCTTTATGATTGCTTCGAGCTCCTTCTTCTTTAGGAACTTCTTAGCAAGCTCTTTATCGTATCGAGAATAGTAGCAGTCAGAGCAATAGACGTAGCTTCGACTAGAACCATCCTCGTACTCTATCCTAACCCAATAAACCAATTCTCCTTGAGGAATCTCTTTTCCGCAAGAACTGCACTTAGTCTTGAACTTCGTAACGATCCACTTCTCCGTAACCTTCTTGATCTCTTTATCGATAGCCTCCGCTTTTCCTCTGTAGATGACTGCAATCGCTTCCTCTGCTAGCTGCCTTATGGACTTACCAGTCTTTTCCGAAAGCTCCTTGAGCATAGCATGGTATTCATCTCCGATCTCTATCTTCTTAACCATGTTTTGATACCCCACTTCTCGAATATCTTATCGACGAAGAACTGCATCATCGAGATGATTGTGTCTTCGCGGCACTCCTTGAAATCATCAAGTCTATAGCAGACCTTTCCACCAAGCTCAAAGGTGAAGCATACCTCATTGTGCTCCCTATCGTATTCTATCGACTTCAGCTTACGCTTATCGAAGCTGATCCCCTCACCAATAAGCTTCAGCTCAATAGACATGAAGATACCTTTTACAGGATCAACCAACACAAGACCGTACTCCGTAGATCTACACATCAGCATGCTACTCACCACAAAGATCATTTATGATTTCACCAAGGAGATCGCATATCCTGCTCCACTTCTGTACATATTCTTCAGAAGGAACGACAAGAATGCATCTATCCCTAATCTCACGAAGCAGCCTCCTCAATGTTCTCAGACGTGAACATATCGACATTGTCTCACCATGTTGTAACGCACAGGTCTAGCAATGGTATATAGTATCTGCGACCATCCGTTATGATCAGCACGGGAATTTCGTACCGCTCCATTAACACCTTGAAAAGTTCTTCGAGCTGATTCTTCCTGCCTGTAACCTTGACCTTGGAAGAATTCTCGCATTCAACGATATCGAACTCTACCTCGACGATCTTCATACGATGTCCACCTCCACAGGCTCCTCGATCAGATCCTTGCAGTACAGTACCCTCCATTCTGGATCCTTGAAGCATTTCTCGATGACTACCGAGCGCAGCAGAGACTTCAGCGCCATACCAGGCTTCTTGGGGTTGACCGTCTGGAGATACCTTATCAAAACACGCTCAAACTTGTTTTGGGGATCGAGGACTATCTGGATCTTCAAACCAGATCACCGCTATCTAGTAACCACATAAAGACTTAATAAAAACTGTGGTGTAGTACCACATGATGGAAACATGATTGCGAAGCGGAACGGTCGTGATATAGAAATCGTTCTCACAGACGAAGACATCGGATTGGTTCGACTCACGACATTCAAGCTTGAGGAGAGTGCAAAAGAGAAGCTCACCGTTCTGTCGAAGCTCTACAGGGTACCGGTCTCGGAGATAATCCGCAAAGGCATCAACTTCGTGATGAGGAACGAGGACTTCTTCATGTACTTCTATGAGAAATACCGCGATAGTGACAACAAGAAGAAGCCTGTTTCTATCAAGCTCTACCGCTACCAATGGAACTACCTAAACGATCTTGCAAAAAGGCTGGGCATAGGCGTAACCACGCTGCTGCGGATAATAAC
>QMRH01000122.1 GCA_003650675.1 Thermoprotei archaeon
GGGGAACCAGTGGTCTTCCTCGTTGCCGTCACCCCAGTCCCAGTGAATCCTTGTTATGGTTGTCTCTTGAGTACCAGGCAGGGCGACGCCGTTAATAGTCACATTTAACCCGTTTGTTCCAGCTACCCAGATTGACAAGCTGGGCGGTAAACGGCTTTTGATCAAAGCCAATCCCTCCGCCACTCTTTGTTCTGAAATGCTCAGTCCAGCCAGCCTTGCTATCCACGCTAGGTTTTCCTTAGCTAGGTGCGAGTACAGAATGAATGCTGTCTCCACGTCATTGAACCTGTTTTCGAGCAATTTTTTCTTTAGCTCCGTATTCCAGATTCTGAAGAAATTCTTGTGTATTTCTGGACCATAAGTTTTGTGTAAATAGAAGAAAATAAACTGCATGTTTTCGATAGCGTCGAACTCGGTTTTGCCTGCGATGTAGTCGAAGAATTTGGGGTGTGTGCCCCAGAACCATAATCTGACGTTATCGCTATATCTAGGGTTATCCTTGTATAGCGCTGCTATACCTTCGATTCCGAGGTACGTAGCTAGGGGCTCGCAAAACGTTGGGCATTCAACACCATATATCAGTGGGGGCGTGAAGGAGTACATGTGGCCTAATTCATGGGAAAGAACGTTTAGAAGGTTAGGGCTTATATTTATCGGCCACCTTGCTACTCCTAGACCGAAGCCGACGAAGCTGGTCCCGGCGACGCCACACCACTCAAAGTTAACTTCCACTCTGTGCGGTTTTAAACTGAGTTCCTCGCCGAGGAAATCGCCTATCGCTGCATATATGTTCTCTAGGGATTTTACGAAGACTTTGTCTCTTGATTGACCGCTAATACTCCACAAGTCTTCAACAGGAACTGTTAGGTTGAAGTTTTCGCTATGTATGGTTCTAAACACGACTAGGTTCCTTTTATCGTAGAGGGTCCCGTTAAGCGAAATGCTTCCGAGACCGCCGAGAGGGCCCAAGTCCACGTCGAGCGTGAAATACGCATTGTCGGAAAACGTCTTCCCGATCCCATAGAATAGCGTCCCCGGGATATATTTTCCTATATTGTCATCATAGACTTTGTTCGAACCTTCGAAAATCCTTAACCTAATGTTGCGAATACCCCTATTGTCGTAGAAGGCTAAAACATTTCCAAACTCGTCTCTAACATCAAAGTATAGCTGTGTATCATGCTTAATGACCCATAGCTTAAAGGTTACTCGTTTCCCAAATGAATAACTGTACGTCTGGCCTGGCTCAAGGGTTACAGCTATACCCTCGAAATAGTAGTACCACTCTGGAGGAATAAACCTTGGATTTATCAGCACGTTCATTGGAGATACATGGAGAGTATTCTTCCCGTAAAGCTTGAAGATGAAAGCCCAGTTCGGTAAGTAGAGGTCGGGAAGCCTGAGCTCCACGTCCCAGTAGTATGATAGGCTTCCATCAGGATTGTACGCCGCCAGCTGTAGCGTTGAGGAGTTTATGGAGGTTATCACAATGTCTTGGCTTACTGGGGCTGTCTTTACCAGAAGGTATCCGTCGCTGGATTCCCCTGTTCTCTTTATGGCGATAATCGTTAGATTGCTATCTGGCGCTCGCTCCATGAATAAACCTATGGATAGGTGGAAAAGACCGCTCGGCGACCAGCCAATTAACGCGGGAGGTAGCGCGGGGATACGGCTTGTGAGCAAAGCATATATTTCATCGACTGGGAGGGGCGAGCCCTCCTCATTGTAAACTTTTATTGTGATGGTCTTGACTGGTTTAAGTATTAGGGAGGTTTTTCCAGTGATGTTTTCCCGAACTGCGACGAAGAACCCCCTATTGGGGTGTGATCTGGCATAATCCCATCCGCTTGAAGCTATAAAAATCCATTTTCCCTCCGGGATATTAAATGAATATTTTCCAGCGTTGCCCGTGATGCCCCATGTCTCGAAATGAGGGTACATTACGCCCCATTCCTCTGAGAAAGCCTTAATCCAAGCCCCCTTTACCACATTACCCTCTGAATCCGTGACAGTGACGTCGACTTGGGCAAAGCTAAAATTTCTGAACCCTTGGGTTAGAGTGTTCTTCAACTCTATATTTGCTACGAGGTTTTGCCCATATGATTCCCTCTTTGCCACTAGTTTAAGAGCCCCCATGGTGGAAAGTAGCAATGACAGCAAACATGCGGATAGGAAAGCACGTAACATCTTGGAAACCGCTCCGCTCAATTTTCCCCTGTAAAATTGAAGATATATTCTAGAAAATAAAAATTGCGGGTTTATACGGTATAACATACGATTATTTAGGTATTGCAGAAATTAATATAATTAACATATTGGTCGTAACTAGTACATTACTATAGCTAACATATTTCACGTTAAGTGTTAAGTTCTCATCTGTCAGCATACTTCTTCCTATAGTCCATCTGGAAGTACCGTCTGAATCTTTATGGATTTCATCGATTAAACATGTTAGTTTAAGGTTTAGCATAGCCGAAGCTGACCATTTCGACTTTATAGTTTTGAAGTAAGAAATCTCCCAAAAAGGAGGACCCTTAGAATAACATTTTGAAGCCTATATCTGTTACGTAGCTGTAAACGTCTGTGTAGCCACTATCTATACTTTCACGGTTCTCTTTAAGGCTTTAGAATCGGTGTGGAGCCTGTAGTCTTCAAGCCTTATACACGATTGGAGCCTACAAGTTTGGTGACTTCTTTGAAATAGCCCTTGGTATAATTATTTCAGTCAAAGATCCCAGCAAGTTTTACGGTAGTTCAGATGCTGTTAGAGTCTTTCTAAAGGCTCTCTATGCCTTATGCAGGTATGTATGTCCATCTGGAGATTACCTTCCCATTGAACATCTTTTTAAGAGGTGTAAACTTATTTTAACACCAGGTTTAAATAGTCAAAATTCTTTATATTTAAATATGTGCTAAAGGGATACATACATGGGAAAAAGCAGAATCTCGCTTTTCTGTTAATCCTATTATTGGTCTTTATTCCTCCACATTCAATCTCTAGTTATGAGGATTTCTCGTTCGAATTGACCTTTAAAAAATATGGCGATA
>QMRH01000123.1 GCA_003650675.1 Thermoprotei archaeon
ACCTTTTCGGAGACTAATAGAACTCCCTTCTTTTAACCGACAAGTATATCATTGCCGCCCAAACCAAAATCAAGTATACTATTAGTCCTATCTCAACCAGAACCCCTAAAGTTTCGAATGTTAGAGGATTTAGAAGTAGCGATATAGCAAAGGCATTCCCTGCACAAAAGACCAGAAAAGCCGACCAAACACTCCAACTTTTTCTCTTAAATACGCCAAGCGCCGTTGTCAGACTTAAAAGGCCCAATAATCCAATATGGATCATGTTCAGGTCCATAGTTAACGAGAAGAAGAAAAATCCAGACGAAATCAAATAGAAAATTGCCAGTAAGTATATGGAGATACTTTCGATTTTAAACTTCGGTCCATCATTATTATTTTTACTCATCTAGCTTCACCGCAAACTTTAGCTAATAAGCCAATCAAACAAATAAGTCTTTTCCGCAGTTTAAAACAGTAATTTTAATCTTAAAGTGAATCAATTTAATTGGTGTATGCGGCCGTAGTCTAGCCTGGACTAGGACGCCGGCCTTCCGAGCCGATGACCCGGGTTCAAATCCCGGCGGCCGCACCATAGTTACAAAATACTAGGAAAATGTTTTTCAAATAAAAGGATGCGAGTTCATAGCAAATCTTTTATTTGATTCTGATGTAGTAGTATGTTGGTTATATTGAGTGATTATTAATGCGTAGACGGTCTTATATCGATGTTCTTGTAGAAATACTAAATGAAGCTCTTAATGGGTGTACTAAAACTAGGCTCATTTACAGATGCAACCTAAACTATCAATCATCTAAGAGGCATTTGAATAAGCTTTTAAATGCGAGATTACTGGTTAAAGTTAAACAAACATCTAATAATGCTACTCTTTATAAAACATCCGAGAAGGGAAAGGAGCTTCTTCAAGTTTTACGAAGGGCTAAAAGGCTTATTAGCGGGTAGAATTACGTTTTTCCTCAACTAGAAAGTTCCATTCTTCATTTATTCTAATGTTATCTCGCTTTTTATCGTACTGGACAATTCCCACTTTTTCAAAGAGCTTAGCGACCTCAACAACTTTTTCATACTTGACTTTCATGATCTTCGCAATTTCCCTCAAATTATGCCACTTATAATCACTAAGCACCGTGAAGAACTCGCTAAGCCTTGTCAAGATCAATCAATTTAAAATAGTTTTTTGGGTATTTTAATTTGTAAGGAGCTTAAGTATAGAAATTTAAGGCGAAAAATCTATATTTTAGGCTTTCTACTTTCGCAAAACCCGATTTTGGAAACCATTATTGTTCAGGGTTAAGCGTATTAAAGTGTATCTATTTATGGAACCTATCAGAAAAATCAATTACTTTTCTAGAACAATTGTCTATATGTTTCATCCTTACATGTTTAAATAGGACTTACTATTACTAATCAAGCCTTAGAGAAGGGAAGAAGCCGGACTTATCAGCTTCGCTTCCGCTCCGGTCACGGAGGGAACATTAATAGAAGAAAATATTAAGAAATGGACAGAATTCAGGAAAAAATTAAAAGAAGAATGGAAACGACTTTGGCTTGAAAGATTTGATGATAAGGTAAGAGCCGAAGGAATAGCCGCTAAAAACTACCCGCTACTTTATGTGGACCGTGGAACAGTCATAGTTGCAACAAGAGGCTATAAGCCCCCCAGCTTCTCCGAAATAGTGAAATTATGGGCTGAAAACTTCAAAATCTTCGAAGAATCAAGAATTCATCTCCCCCATCCAAGCGTTGGGGGATGGGGAAAATTCATAAAAATTCACTTGAAAAGGACTAAATCCAACCGACGAGAAGCCTACGAGGAATCAAAGAAGAAAAAAGCTAATCTTCAATTGAAAAAGGGCGGTAGAGGCTGGCTTCACAGTTTCTGAACTTATTTTAAAGCCTATTTAGGGGATTCTTATGAAGTATAGGAGTAAACTGCATATTATAGCCGACATTCTAAAGGCTGCAGAAAACGGGTCAAAGAAAACTAGGATAATGTATCTAGCGAATCTAAGCTACCAACTATTAGAGAAGTACTTAAGGAAAGTTATAAAAGCTGGTCTCATGCGACATAACGGAGAACTTTATGAGTTGACTGAAAAGGGAAGGATTTTTCTAGAAAAATTCAATGATTTTTCTGAAAAAATGTCAAAGATTAGAAAGGAGATCGAAATGATAAAGTTTGAAAAGCGAGTTTTAGAACAAATGTGCGAAATCGCCTAAAAACTCAGTGGAGAATTTGCATGTCGACTATAAAAACAGCAAAGTTCGTTCTTATTCTAAGCCTCCTCCTATTTACGTTTCTATCAGGCTCTATGCCGAAAGCACTACCGGAAACAGATGCTAGCCAAGCCATTGTTTCCGCACAACAGAAGCTTATTGAATGTTATAAGAAGACGGTTGAAGCTGAAAAAGCTGGAGCGAACGTTACTGAACTAACCATAAGACTCAATGAGGCTGGTGACCTTTACTCAAAGGCAACCTTCGCGCTTAAAAATGGACATTATGATTTGGCCATTCAGCTCGCCAACCAATCCATAAACAGTCTCGCAGACTTTGCAGATAAAGCAGCCATCCTGCGTGACGAAGCCATAGAAGCCCAAAATCGGGACTTCACTTTTCTCATCTTTACAAGCGTTGGCGCTATAGCCGTCATTTGCGGCGGTTTAGTGATTTGGAGGTTGCTGGGAAGGAGATATCATACCTTTTTCCTAATGGCAATTTTTATATCTGCCCTTATTCTGGCTTCCCCCGCTCTCAGCCGCCTATTGGTCTACCCACGCACAGAATTCTTTACCGAAATGTGGATCTTAGACCCAAATCACAGAGCTGAGAATTACCCCTTTAACATTTCAAGTGGTCAATGCTACAACATTTACCTAAGCATAGCAAACCGTTTAGGTAGCTGCGCCTACTATATGGTTCAAGTCAAGTTTAGGAACTCAACTCAACCATTACCCACAAGCTTTGGGCCAATAGATGAGAGAACGCCAAGCAATTTGCCATCGC
>QMRH01000124.1 GCA_003650675.1 Thermoprotei archaeon
GGAGCGATCATCCTGCCGCCGCTTATGACGTTTTATCACCAGCCGAAGGGCGCTGGTGGACATATCGCTTTCATCGCGGGGCGCGTATTGGACATGCTGGGTTTGGAAAACGACCTGGTGCCGCCCTGGGGTGGAGCATGAGGGCGGACTACAAGTTCTGTATGCATCTACGCTTATTAATTATCATAGCGAGATACGGCAAAAAGAGGACTCTATTTCGCGATTAACTTGACATCTGCGTTTGAGCCGGATATACTATTCACATGTGTGGGGGTATTGCAGCCACATATGAAAGGCTGGTCCAGGAGAACGAAAGCGCTGATTCGCTCCTTGATGCTATAATCGGCAGCGATGAGGGTAGTCGCATGGCAGATAACAAACTCTATTATGGCGATAACTTAGATATTCTCCGACGCTATATCAAGGACGAATCCGTCGACCTTATCTACCTTGACCCGCCGTTTAAGAGCGAGCAGGACTACAACATCCTATTTGCCGAGCAAAACGGCACGCGCTCAGCAGCTCAGATTAAAGCGTTTGAGGACACCTGGCACTGGGACCAAGCATCGGCACGTGCCTACGAGGAAACGGTCGAGACCTCGCCAGAACCGGTCTCAAGAGCCCTCCAGGCTTTCCGGAAGTTCCTCGGCGAGAATGACATGCTCGCGTACCTGTCCATGATGGCCCCTCGACTCCTCGAACTCAGACGCGTGCTTAAGGAAACTGGCAGCATCTATCTCCATTGTGACCCAGCGGCCAGCCATTACCTCAAAATGCTCATGGACGCTGTATTTGGTCCGGTAAGTTTCCGAAATGAAATCGTGTGGAAGAGAACTTCAGGCCACAGTGATGCTCGCCGATATGGCCGTGTACACGACATCCTTCTCTACTATGGTAGAGGAGAAAGCCCTGACTGGTACCACACTTACCAACCATACGATGAAGCTTATGTACAGCAGTATTACCGCTATCAGGACGACGATGGTCGCAAATGGATGTCTGGAGACCTTTCTGCATCTGGCCTTTCAGGCGGTGGATACGAATACGAATGGAAGGGAGTGACTCGTGTATGGCGATGTCCCAAGGAGACTATGGAGCGCCTAGACAATGAAGGGAGCATATTCTACACACGTACAGGAATCCCTCGCTTGAAACGTTACCTCGATGAGGCAAAAGGGCTTCCCGTTCAAGATGTTTGGACGGACATCGAAGCTCTAAGGTCATGGCATCAAGAGCGCCTTAGCTACCCAACACAAAAGCCAGAAGGCATTCTGGAGCGGATTATTACTACGAGTAGCAAGAAGGGCGACATCGTCCTCGATCCGTTTTGCGGCTGCGGTACCGCCATTGCCGTCGCGCAGCGTCTTGAGCGACGATGGATTGGCATTGATATCACACACCTAGCCATCTCACTAATCAAACACCGTCTCCACAGTGCTTTTGGCGCAAAGGCTATCTACGATGTCATCGGTGAACCAGTAGACCTTTCGAGTGCAATGGTGCTTGCGAAAGAAGATCCCTATCAGTTCCAGTTCTGGGCGCTGGGCTTAGTGGGTGCACGCCCAACCGATCCCAAGAAAGGTGCCGACAAAGGAATTGATGGTCGGCTTTACTTCCACGACGACGAGAAGAATACAAAGCAGATAATTTTCTCCGTGAAATCGGGCAAAGTAGGTGTCTCACACATCAGAGACCTTCGCGGCGTCGTTGAGCGTGAGAAGGCTGAGATTGGCGTCTACATATCGCTCAACGAGCCTACTAAACCGATGCGGAAAGAGGCTGCGAGTGCTGGCTTCTATACATTTGGCAATCACAAGTACGCAAAGCTACAGCTTTTAACTATTGAAGAACTCTTAAAAGGCAAACGCATAGATTATCCCGGTGGTCATGGCGGCGCCACTTTCAAGAAGGCTCCGAAGGCTAGGAATCCCAATGAAACCGAGAACCTGCCACTCGATTGAAACACCTAGTTATGCAGCTATGCACATTCTGCAATCGAAGGTAATGTCAACTGCTGAGAGTATCGTCACCCTGAATATAAACAGAGAGATAGACATATTAAATAGGTTCGTGATATAATACCCAACGAATGATAAGCGACACCTCCGGTAGAGCGGAAAGTCCTCAGGCGGAAGAGAAGGCAAGACTCGCATTCGAAATTGGCAAGCTACAATTGGCTTCCCAAGACATGCAACACGACACTCTGGTGAAGAAAGCTGGTCTTTTCGCTGCGGCGCTAGCGTTCCTTTTCCCAACCGCCGTAGACGCAGTCAGAGCGCTAACGCGCGATCCGCAGACAGGCTTAACAGGCTTTCTATCGTTTCTATTCACGTTTGTGATTCTCGGTTCACTTGCGTTTGCTCTAGTGCTGTTACTTCTCTCATTACTAGTGAGTAGCTTCCGCAACGATCCTAAGCTTGATGCCATCAAAACCTATTACACAACCACGGACATGGACCTAAAGAGAATGACAATGCAGGTTTTTGCGAATTGGGAAGTACGCTATGACCACAACGACAAAATACTTCGTATCAAGGCTAATCAGATCCGGTATGCCGGGTGGCTTTCTGTTATCTCTGGTTCATTAATCGGACTGGCCTTGATTTATATAAGTATTGGAGGTTAACTGCATATGATTCTCTCAAACTGGTTATTATTCTTCGCCGAGTCAAACGGTGGTGATGGCGATTCTGGTGGGGCATCCGGCGAAGGCGGTGACACGCAACCTAATGTCCAGCAACCCGATTCTGATGTTCCTGAACCTGACCCGAAGGCTAAAGTCATTAGCACTTACGAACGCGACCAAGATCCAAATCGACACTCTCGGCCTAAAGACGGCGAGAAGCAGTAGTTGCTGTTGATCTAATGGACGCCAATTGTTCGGACAGACGGGTGTGTCCGGTCGCAGCACGGCGGGGCGCGCAGACCCCGCCCTATCCCGCGAAGCGCATGACTTCCGGCTGCGTCTTAAGCGGGCAAAAAGCCGAGCTGGTGCCGCCC
>QMRH01000125.1 GCA_003650675.1 Thermoprotei archaeon
GCTATAATAGAAAAATTAAAGAAGAATCCTACTAGCCGGCAAGGAAGCATGATGATTAGAAGACCTATAGATGCTTTCAGAACTGATACTCCTTGTACTTGGGGCTACCATTTCCAAATTCAATGGAACAAGTTACACATGACTACATTTATGAGATCCTGTGATATCCTCTATGGTTTGCCTTTCGATTTGTTCTCTCAGAGCATGTTCTTTGAGCAGATGTCTTTAGCTTTAGGTGTCCCTATGGGAACCCAGACTCTCTTTGTAGCTAACTTCCATGCTTACGAAAACCAGTGGAAGCGAGCACTAAAAATTATAAATGCTGCTGAAGGCTTCTACAAGGAGAGGAAAGGAACTTACATTGTAGGCAAAAGAGATGGGGAAATCTTCAAGATTCTCACCCAAGTTAAAGAGTGGCCTAAGAACAGATATCTAAGAGAAGATGAACTTAAAGAATTCCTTGAGTCCGATAATAAGTACTGGTTAGATTACTTAAAGCTTATAGGGTTAAACAAAAATGAGTAGCAAAACAAAATTGAGTAATAAGCTAATACCTAACCATATACCATTGAATTATGCAGCTAGGCAAAAGGAGCGCTTAGAGAAGAATTGGAGCAAATTCCCTCCTCCATTAAGAGAGCTCTTAGAGAAAGTTAAGCAGTGCAAGAAATGTCCAGAATTAGTTAAAAGCAGAGAAACCTATTTGTACAGCGAGCCTACATTCGGCTATGGGAATCCAGACAGCCCTGTAGTTTTAGTAGCTCAAGCTCCAGGCTGGCTAGGATGCGGAACTACAGGTTTTGTCTTTGAGCCTTTAAGCAGGACAGGCAAAATCTATGAAGCAGTGCTGAGAGCAGCAGGCTTAAGCTTTGAACATGTCTACACAACAAACTTAGTTAAGTGCTGCCCCAGAGGATCCGATGCTCCTACAAAGCAACAAATAAGGAACTGTGAAATCTACTGTCTGCGCGAGATTAAATTAATTAACCCGTTTAGCATAATAGCTGTAGGCAAGCTCCCTTGGGATTTTGTAATGAGGAACAAATTGTACAAAGATTATAAGTGCCACCGAGTATTCCATCCAGGATACATTCTAAGAAAAGGCTTTGGGATTGACAGGTACATAAGCTCATTTGCTGCTTTACTAAAAGGCGAGTACAAGAAGGGAGCTTCTAAGAAAGGCTTAAGGAGATGGCTGTAATGCTTATAGAATCCAAGCTTGAACTACTCAACGACTGGATAAGGCGGAGAGAGTACACGAAAGGTTTGTACAAATTAGTCTGGGTTGGGCCGCCTCGAATGGTTAAAAGAGACAAGTTCGATCTTTACGCTCCATATTTGGCTCCACCGGACTCTATGAGAAAACGCTTTGAGGAATTAAGAGAGAAGAACATAAGGATAGCATCTGGTATGCGCTCTTGGGGAGAAACAGAGAAAGAGAGATTATTAACTGCAGAATTCAAAGCTTTCAAAGATGCTTACGGCCCAGATGCAGTCTACTACAGGCGCTACTTAAGAAGGCTAAAGAGAGCTCAAGAAGCAATATCAAAGATTAGGAATTGGCTAAAGAAGAAATACAATGTAATATTGATTAGTCCAGGAAGGACAGTAGCGAGGCCATCATTGATACTAATGTCTATAATACTAAGGAAACAAGATTTAGCTAAGTTGCTCAGAGAAGCTGGATACTTCTTCGATAGAGACATAAAGTTTGCAGAGTACATCCAGAAGCAAGTCAAGAGAAGACCATTCAAGACTGTTTAAGGTGCTTCTATGTGGAAGCTTAAGAAAAAGAAAGGGATAGTAAGGAAATGCAAAATATGCGGCAAATACTTCTTAGGGATAAGAGACATATGCCCGGAGTGCTATGAGAATGTTAAAGCCAAGAATAAAAATAAACTACAAGAAGACAGATGAACTGTGCAAGAAGTTATGGAAATACTACATGCTCTTCACTAAAGACAACTATGAGAGGAGCGACTTGATTTACTGCCCTCTGAAAGCTTACAACAGAATGACTAATGTTCCCATAAGGAAATTGCCTAACAAAGCTATAGCAACATTCTTGGTAGGCCAAACATTACATGTACTAATACAGAATGCTTTCCCTAAAATAGAAGTAAAAGAAGAGCTTATGCCTAACTTAATAGCTAGAGTAGACATTATGTGGGATAAGCCTACAGAAATAAAAACCACTACTATGAGCATGTACACTAAAGAGCATATACCTATGAACTATATTGAGCAGTTAGCAGCAGTCTTAGCTTTCAGAGGAGAAAACTCAGGCTACTTAATAACCTTAGATATTCTAAACAAGACACTGCTAGTTTGGGATGTAGCATTCAAGCAGAAGCAGCTCAATGAATTCAAGAGGATCCTCGAAGACCGCTACCAAAGATTACAGAAAGCTGTACAAGAGAAGTCTTTCTCTGGTTTAACACCTAAAGTTCTGGAGTGTGGTACATGCTTGTATGGAATAGAGAATTGCCCTTTATTTAGGAGGTTAAGAAATGTCAAGCCGTAAAGTTATAGAAGACTTAAAGAAGATACCTAAAATAGGGGAGAAAGCAGCGAATGCTCTTATGAAAGCAGGATTCAACGTTAAAAGATTGTCTACAGCAAACCCGGCTGAAATAAGCAGAATTTTAGGCTGCAGCTTGAGAGAAGCTAAATTAGTCATTAATGGAGCCAGAGAAACTTTCCAAGGCTTAGTCAAGCCACCGTTGACTGCTAATCAATATCAAGAGATATTAGATAAAGAGATAATGCTCTACAAGACTGATGTGAATGCTCTAGATGAGCTTTTAGGAGGAGGTTTCAAGAGTTCATCTACTGCTGGCTTAGCAGGCCCTCAAGCTACCGGTAAAACTCAGATATGCAATCACATGCTTGTACAAGTGACTTGCAAGTACAAAAGAGATGGAGTCTTCATAGAGACAGAGCTTAACACATTCAGCAATCCTAGATTGAGACAGATAGCTGCAGCTAGAGGCTA
>QMRH01000126.1 GCA_003650675.1 Thermoprotei archaeon
CTAAATCCAGTTTGTATGACGGCGCTTCCTCTAATAGGCTCGTCGGCGTTTTAAGTTTTTCAACGCTTACTTCAGCTTCCTTTTCCGGAGCCATACATGGAGGAGCCCCGGGATCGTTGACTATGCTCATTAACTTTAGACAATAATTTATACTCTTTAAATAATATATGCAGGTTTCACATCTTTTAGTTTCAGCCATAGTCTCTTTTAACGCCATGCCAGACTCCTTATTAAATCCTATCTCAGAATATTATGTTGCCGCTATTAAAATACTTACCTTTTAACGTCTGCCACCATAGACCCCGTATAAACGTTTCACTCCATAACTCTAACCAATTTTAGGCCTGACTTCCAGCTCGAACCCCATCTTTCTACCTACCCGCAACAGCCGTTTACGCGTCTTCCCGAGAAGTACTCCCATATATTCCGGGCTTACATATATTATGGCGCGGCCCTCTTCAGTAACCTCTATATCTATCTCTTCGTCTGGCAGGTATTTTCTAAGGGTGTTCCTTATAGCTCTTGCAACACTGCTTTCCTCACGCCTGGCCTTCTCCTTTTTCTTGATTGGGACTACAAAGGTTCTTTCACCGAATACGTAAAGCTCGTACTCAGCCTCACCAGTTAAATAGTCCCTAACAACCACAACCGGTCTCGCTAAATCAGCTTCTTTAAGGCCATGAGGTATCTTAACCACGGTTTCCAGCTCATACACTTTATTAATCTGACCGTTTTTTATGTAGATAACGGTATCGATTATCGATGGTATCATGCCAAGCTCAACCCTCCCTATAAATCTCTGTATAGCGTCTATCGGGGATGTCGCATGAACAACACCGACCATGCCGACCCCCGCCAGCCTTAGATCAGCATAAAGTTCGAAATCCTTAGTATCACGCATCTCGTCGAAGAACGTATAGTCTGGCCTTGACAGCAGTAAGACATCGTGGATCTCTTCTGATGTCGCGTAGTTCTTAGAGTACTGGGTTATATCGGGCGGTAACTGCATATCCCTGGGCGACTCAATGGTCTTTATTATTTTTCCACGGCGACGATAATATTCTGCGAGGGCCTGGGCGAAAGTAGTCTTACCCATCCCGGGAGCTCCAGCTATCAATATTCCTTCTGCCTGCATTTCCAGCCTCCGCAGGAGTTTTTTAGGCAATTTATAATCTTCAAGTTTTAATCTAGCTACTGGCCTAACGGCCGTCACTTCAACTCCATCAGAGAACGGCGGCCTAGTGATAACTATCCTATACTCGTTAAGCTGAATTATCATGGATCCTGGACGGTCTAACTCTATGAAGCCATTGCCGCCGCTTTTAGCCTCCTCGAAGATCTCCCGAACTATGTCTTCTATCTCCTCTTTACTCATTGGCTCATCTCTTAACTGAACAAATTTCCAGTTGCCTGGGAAGCCTTTCTTGGCAAAAGGCACCACCCCCTCCTTTAAATGAACAGACATAGTCTGCTCGTCGAACATTGCCGCCAGTTTTGACAGCTTCGTCTCCTCAACTCTGTATATGACTCTTATTCCTATAGCCTCGCACGCCTTATACTGAACTTCACTAGCCGTTATTAGGACGGCGCTCCATTCAGCAGCCAGCTCACGCAGGACATCATCAATATCCTCATCGTTAACCCACCTGAACCCCTGTGGAACCTCTCTAACATACTCAAACTCCACTCCCATCTCAGCGCAAATCTCCCTTAAACGCCTAACCTCCTGTAGCCCTATAAACCCTAGGTTATGACCTTCCTTGGCAAGCCGCTTAAACCAGTTAACAAGTAGAAAATGTATTAGGACCCGGCCTCTTAAACTGCCCTCCTTAACGAGTCTCCGGACTAACCCTTCCACTATGGCTGTCGAATCCGGTATATACGTCTCCTCAAGACCAGCTTCAAACATCCTATATCTTACCCTTCACATAGGCTCTACTCAATTTCGGAGAATTGGAACCGGGGTATATATAAGCATTGCTCATAAGCCAAAGACTATGCAATAGGACATGTAAAGGCAAAAGAAAACTAACGGTTTCTTGAGACTTCTTGAAACGTCCAGCTACAAGGGAAACAGTGTTTCCCAAGAACTCTCCCAATAATATGGGAGTATAGCAAAAACTTCCTTTTGACAAATAGCCATTACCCATATCTACAAAATAGAATTCATGCAACGTCTTAACAGAAGAGGAAGCGTGGTCTACAGAGATTATAATGAGGTAAAGCTCGCTGTTATAACAGCTATAATGATCCTTATTAGCAAGGCTAAAGGAAGTTGTGTAACGTTCACAAGTAAAAAATTAGCTGTTATAGCCGGGTTACCGACCCAACCAATACTCCTTACAGTAATAAGGGATGTATTAGAGAACCTTAGAAGTGAAGGCTTGATAAAGAGGTATAAACGGACCAGCCACGGGGTTAAATACATGGTGACTAAGGACAGCCCATTATGGATCTATGCTATAAAGGGCGACGACGAGCGGCTAAAAACACCGTATCTTGCCCCGATAATTGATGAAATACGGGCTAGAGTTAGCTAAAGCCGATAATACACATTTATGAACCAAAATAGTGTGAAAGCCTGATGTCGCTTACGGATAAAGAGATCGGTAAAATAATAGAATATCTAGACTTAGTTCTAGCCAGCATGGGGATAAGTATACCTAAACCTGTGTCAATAGTATATGTAGATGAAACCGGCGAGCTAGAACTAATTAAAAAGGGATTCATAAAGGTTGAAGAAGGCGTACTAATATACTTACCGGGGATAATAGCTGTTAGAAAGGAATATCTTGCAAACATGGCAATCAGAAAACTTGCCACAGGCGCTTTAGCACTCGCTTTCTCCAGCACTTACGGTAGCTTTGACATAAATCTAATAGACCGGATAATCGACGAACATTTTAACAAGATGCTGTCTTATCTCTACGCGAGATGAAGTATCTTCTAACCACAGTACCAGGTTTAGAAGACATAGTTGTTCAG
>QMRH01000127.1 GCA_003650675.1 Thermoprotei archaeon
CTCGATGGCGATGGCCCTACTTCTGAAGCCAAAATTAATGTTGCTAGATGAACCTACATTAGGATTAGCCCCCAAAATCATGACTATAGTGTTTGATAAAATAATGGAGATACATGAAAAGTTCGGGGCAACTATAGTAATCGTTGAGCAAAACGCTAAGAAGGCTTTGTCGATCTCAGACTATGCATACGTACTGGAACTAGGTAGAAAGAGGTTTGAGGGGCCAGCGAAAGAAATTTTAAACAATAGAGAAGTGAAGATGCTGTATCTAGGAGGAAAATAAAAACACTTACAAGGATCTTTAAAGGAAATCCACATACCGGTCGGTTTACTAGTCTCCTAACTTGTATGCTGCATCCAATAGTTGCACTACATGCATGACTTTTATTTTCTTCTCCTTTTTAAGACTTAAAGCGGACGAAAGCTGGGTCATACAACGGGGACATGAGGTAACCGTAACGTCAACACCTAGCTTTCGGATCATTTCTGCTTTTCTCTCCGCTATTTTATACCCTACTTTCGGATTTGTCATCTTTAAGGTTCCTCCACAACAGAGATCCGATTCTTCCATTTCAACAAGCTCGACGCCTGGGATGCTTTTAATCAGCTCTCTAGGCTCTTTTGAGATGCTGCAGCCGCGATTGAGTTCGCAAGGATCATGATATGTGACTCTCAGATTTAACTCGCCCATTAAATCCTTCCTCCAACCACATTTAACTAAAAACTCGTTAACATCGAAAACTTCAACTTCAAACTTTTCTCCCATTTCTTTACTGAGCTTTGGATACCAATTTTTTAGAGTATTGCTACATCCAGCACATATACTAACCACTTTCTGAAATTTTTTAAAAACTTGTAGATTCCTCTTTAAAAGATACTCCTTAATAGGTTCGAAATATCCCATCTGAATGAATGGTAACCCGCAACATACTTGGCCTTCGGGAACGGTCACTTCAGTCCCATTTAACCTAAGCACGTTAATTGCAGATTCGCATACACTATGTAGTCTGTAGTCGTAATTAAATAGGCAACCTAAAAATAACATTGTATTACCGTTTAGGTTTGTAGTGAATTTAACCTTACTTAAGAATGAACCTTTTAGGGGCTTCATCAATACGTTCCCCGTCAGCTTAGCCCGTTCCGCCATCTCTTCAACGTCCTTTAGCGGACCCATCCTACTTTTTAACGCTCTACCACGAACAGGTATAATCACTAGCTTAGGGATGTCTATCTCATATGGACAGACCTCTGTGCATTTACCACATAAGGTGCAGTCGAATAGGCCTTCTTGATAGAGTACCCTAACCTTATTTCCGTCGTCTCTTGGGTCGAAAATGTATCTAGCGATCCTCGCAACCAGTCCTGGCCCAACGTAGAGATGTTTTGCTTCGGTGTATGTGGGGCATTTAGAATAGCAGGACGAACAATCTATACACCTACTTACAACTCTAAATACTGAGAAGTCCTTTGGAAGCAGTTTTTCAGGCTTCATGCCAGGAGGCTTCTTACGTTCGAGGAATGCTCTAATTCTTAACAAGCTACTTGTAAGATATGTACGATCTACCACTAGATCCCTAACGATCGGTAAATTCGACAAGGGTTTAACTAACATATTTCTTGAAGCCAAGGTCCTGCAAGCTAGAACAGGTTTTCCATTCACCTCAACTGCGCATGACCCGCAATACCCATACCTACATTCATAGTTAAAAGCTAAAGTAGAATCGTAGTTTTCCCGTATATATATAAGTGCATCTAAAACGGTCATCCCTTCCTGAAAGGGAATTTCATAGGTTTTGTATCTTGGTTCTATGTCTTCCTCAGGATTATACCTAAAAACCGTGACTCTGGCTTTAACCTCGCTCATCTATCCACCCCGATAGGACTGACTTCTGATAAGTCTACTGGGCAACTACTCAACTTTATTTCGCCGTCTTTAAGCTCTATAACTAAGTGTTTCAACCACTTTTTATCGTCTCTAACCGGGAAATCCTCCCTGAAATGCGCTCCGCGTGTTTCTGTTCGTGTAAGACAAGCCGCCGCTATCGCTTCAGCAACAGATAGGAGGTTCGATGCTTCGATGGCGTCGATCCAGTCTATATTATATCTCATCGTAGTTAGGGGTATGGATAGATCTCTAAGCATCTCTTTAATTTTCTTTATCTCCTTTAACGCTCTTTCTAACCCCCGGCGATTCCTTATAATACCCACATAATCCCACATTACCTTCTTTATCTTCTTTTTTATCTCAAACGGCTTTGTTTCCCCCTTTTCCCCTAACATTCCATAGATCCTTTCCTTTTCATCTTTAACTTGTGCCTCATCTATCGGAAGCCACTTCTCTTTTTGCTTCGCATATTTAGCGGCATACATCCCTGCCCTAGCCCCAGAGACTATTATATCCGTTAAGCTATTCTGGCTAAGCCTGTTAGCTCCATGAACTCCTCCCACGACTTCTCCTGCGGCAAAAAGTCCAGGAACGTCGGTTGCCCATTTCTCGTTCACCTTTATCCCTCCCATGAAATAGTGGCATGTAGGAGCGACCTCAAGTAATTCCCTTTCAGGGTTAATACCTAGATTCATACATAGGTTATAAATGAATGGGAGCTGTCTTTTAATGAAGCCTGGAGGATTAAACCTCATATCAAGGTATACTCCTCCTCTCTTCGTACCTCTTCCTTCTTGGATCTCCCTATAAGCAGCCCTCGAGACTACATCTCTTGTTGAGAGCTCAAGGCGCTCTGGGTCGTATTTCTTCATAAATCTCTCCCCTTTAACATTTAATAGATGCCCATAATAGAGTGCCCCAACGATGGCTCCCCTGATAGCCTCGGGATATAGGAGACCTAAGGGATAGAATTGAATGAATTCCATATCGATTAGCTTAGCGCCGGCTTCTATAGCCAACACAAAACCGACTCCAGTATTTCTCACAGGATGTGTCGTGATGAGGTATAGCTGTCCGGCGCCC
>QMRH01000128.1 GCA_003650675.1 Thermoprotei archaeon
TTCGGATGCGTAATCGACTTCGACAGGTATCCCAGCCAGCTTCTCTATGAGCCATCTGCCTACGAGCCCGGCGTGCCAGCTGGTGCCGCACGCGGTTATTATCACCCGGCCTATCTTCTTAATATCAATGTCAATACTAAGCTTTATCTCGTCTTTCAGACGGCCTCTGAGGGTGTTGTCAAGGGATTCCGGTTGCTCGAATATCTCCTTGAGCATGAAGTGCTTGAATCCCTTCTTCTCTATCTGTTCGAGGTCCCATTTTATTTCCTTTATCTCCTTGTTGACCTCCTCATTCCTCATGTTCTTTATCCTGACATCGTCCTTTGTGACCACTGCTATCTCATTGTCGTCGAGATATATCACCTTCTTGGTCCTCTCCATGACAGCCGCCACATCCGAGGCCACCATCATCTCATTCTCACCCACTCCTATCACGAGCGGTGAGCCTTTCTTCGCTGCTATTATCTTGTCTTCGTCCTTGTGTATGACTGCAAGCCCGTAAGCCCCTTCAACTGAGTTCAGGGCCTTCATCACGGCACTCTCCAGGTCACCGTCATAGAATTTCTCTATCATGTGCGCTATTATCTCAGAGTCTGTCTTGGACCTTATCTCATGTCCTTCCTTTATCAGTAGATGCTTCAGGGAGGAATAGTTCTCTATTATTCCGTTATGTACTATGGCTATGTTTCCTTTGCAGTCAGTATGGGGGTGCGCATTTGCCTTGGTCGGTTCGCCGTGCGTGCTCCATCTTGTATGAAGTATTGCTAGATGGCCGTCCATGAAGGATATGCCAAGCTTGCTGTCAATTCTGTCTATCCTCCCGGCGCCTTTCCTCACGTCTATCTTGCCTTGCGTGGCCATGGCTATGCCTGCTGAATCATAGCCCCTGTACTCCAGCCTCTTGAGTCCTGAAAGGCCTATCTTCGCGGCATTGCCGTCTCCGATATATCCTACTATCCCACACATGCTGCAGATTATTCTTTTCTCGGCACGTCTTTTATTGTTTGTGGATTAAGGGTCCCAAGGGGCGTTAAGGGCATATTTTGCAGTATTATCTTCTTAGAGCCTAAAAGTCAATTTAATGCCTTTTGGAACATTTATACGGATTATTAATCCTTATTAGATGTTATAATCATTGTCAGTATTAGTATACATCTGGTTATGAAACTGTTTCAGATTAATTATATATAGGGTTCGAAGGTAATGTATGTTCAACGCCTGTCAGTTATGGGCATGGACCGGGTATCGGTCACGGTGCCCTGACAGACCGGTATTAAGAATAGGAGGATATAAATGCAAATAAAAAAGGTTTTGGCAGGAGGATTAGCTGCCTTAACCGCAGGAGCAACACTGGCAATGGGCGCTTTCGCTATTGACTCACTGGGCGACTATGTCTCAGCATCCGATGGATCTCTGACGTCACCCACAATAGTTATAGGCGCACCTGCTCAGCCCAGCACGGACTTCGCTAAGGACGTTCTTGGCGCAGCAGACATTGCCGCAGCAGTAGCAGGATATGCAACAACATCAGTAACTTCAACGTCAGCCACCACGTCTGTTAGTGGGGGTGTGGATGCAGCAACGGTCGACAACAAGTTGTACTTCAGGAGTGAGATGAACAAGGCAAAGGACACCCTGACGTCCAACGACTTGACGACTCTGCTTGCCCAGGGAACAGCTAACGTTGACCTTGCAGGAACCTACACCTACAACCAGTACATAAACATAGGTGCAAGGCAGACTGCATTCGGCAACAGCGGCGGTGACCTGGACGATCCCGCACTCTACATAGACGCAGGCAGTGACCCGAAGATAAACCCGCTGTACAACACAACAGTTACTTTCAACAAGCCGCTTAACCTCTCGCATTCAGATGTGCAGGGTGGCACTTTGACACTGTTCGGAGTTGAGTACACCATTGGTAGTAACTCAAAGACGGACGGAACGTCTGGAAGTAACCTCGTTCTTGAGTTGTACGGAGGAGCTAACACGCAGACAATCCAGGAAGGTGCTGAAGCAACAGTCAACATTGGTGGTACAGACTACACCGTAGGTGTGCTTGGTGTTTCGACATCAACCAGCGGTGTGGTAACCGTCAACGGGGTCTCAAAGTCAGTTACAAAGGACAACTCGTACACCATTGAGGGGTTGGATGTCTACGTAAAGGACATCTACTACCTTTCAAAGGAGACGCAGACGTCCAGCATGAAACTGGTTTTGGGAAGCTCGAAGCTGACTCTTCAGGACGGAAGTGAGGTGAAGACAGGATCAACCCTTACAGGCATTGACGGCACACATGTATCCATAAAGGGTAGCGCTGCAGGTATCTCCAAGCTCACCGTTGGTGTGGCTGGTGCAGATTCCAGCAGCGACTACGTTTTGGCAGGTGCCAGCAATGCTTTCGAGGACCCCGTCTTCGGAACATTCAAGCTTGCCTTGAATGGCCTTACACCCGCCCTTGATGACGCATCAAGAGACCAGATTGTCGTGGACAACTCGGCAAACACTGCAGCAACAGTGAAGCTGACAGACTACAGAGGAAACACAAAGACATTGACTTGGGCACAGACGAAGACCGGTTCAAACTTTGGACCTGAGCTGAATGCCACCTCAACCCGCCAGTACAGGGTGATTGAGGGGCAGACTGTCAAGGAGAACGATTACGTTCTTTTGGCACCTTCTCAGGAGTCAGAGTTCGGTCACATCTACCAGCTGTCGGACGTCGATGACATAGGTGGAAGCAACCCGTCGTTCACCCTCACGGATGAATTTTCGGGCGACACCGTGCAGGTATACCTGAACAACGGATACAAGGAGTTCTACCTTGACGGTCAGGCATACTGTGCTGTCAACAAGTCTGACACCAGCATGGCGTTCTACTGGGGTGCAGGCGTGACTTGCACAGCATCAGCAAACGCTGGCAGTAAGACCACCGCGTTCCCGTTGATAAAGCTCAAGAA
>QMRH01000129.1 GCA_003650675.1 Thermoprotei archaeon
CTCTATTCTATAAACGGGGTTAAGATCGAGAGAATAGATTACATATCGCTGGATAAGCCGATTCTCTACATTGTTTTCAGGATTAAGGGGGGAAAGGGATGTGTTTTGGAGCTAGTTGTTGAAGGTGAAACCGGTTTCCGTTACATGTGGCCTTGGGGGGAAATACCCCTAGAGAAATATAGTATCATTGAGGATGACCGTAAACATGTAGTGTTCAGCTCTAAGCAGATACATGTAACCACAGGCTTCACCGATACTTCGGAATGTAAAGTCTCTAGAAAGGGGAATTTCAGTATAATTTCCAAAGCTAAAGAAGGCGAGGATCTAGTGTTAATTGTTGCGGCTGGGAGGGATTTAAAAGAGGCGGAGGAAAACTTCGCATACGCCTATAAAAACTGGGAGGAGGAATTTAGGCTAGTAACAAGCTATTATGAAGAAATGCTTTCCAACACCCTTACAATAGAGACTCCTGACCCCAGGCTCAACAAGGTGTACTTGACATCAAAATATGTACTACTGCTCCTCTTTTCTCACACAAGTGTTGGTGAAGGATGGTTCGCTGGAATACCCAGGTTTACATGGTTTTTTACAGGTGATGGAGCGCTACTAGCCCATGCTGCCAACACCATTGGGTTAAGCGATTTATCCAAGAAACATCTGGAGACTATGGCAGCTTATTCAAAGGAGAATGGACAGATACCTCATGAACTCGTCTTAATACCTGAGGTCAATAGTCGCGGGCTCTACACGGGCTATATGCACGTCTCCGCTACACCCCTCTGGATCCTTGCTCTCTGGCATACATATCTTTGGAGTGGAGACAAAGGACTTTTAGAGAGAAACTATGAAAGAATATTGAAAGCCCTAGAGTTCCTTGAGAGCCTCGACACCGACGGTGACGGTTTCATAGAGGTTTTTCCAGAGAAAATGCTGATAGCTTGGGACGAAATAACTGCAGGGAAGCGGAAAGGGGCGTGCATGGAGGTCAATGCACTTCGAATCCTAGCATTGAAAGCTGTCTCGCTTATTGCAAAGGTCTTAGGTGATGAAGCGAAGGCTAAGGCGTACAGGCAACTCTACGAGGATCTACATAGGAGGTTTGAGGAGGCTTTTTGGAGTGAAAGCGAGGGATTCTATTATGATAGGCTTCACCCTAAACCGGAGATTATTCCAGCACCTTATGATGCATTACCTTTGTTCTTTGAGTTAACTTCCCCTGAGAGGGGTAGACGGGTTTTAGAGGTCATAGAAAAATCCGACCTAGTAACGGATTGTGGTGTAAGGATCTTCAGATATACTGGTAGGATTAAAGAAGGATACTATGAGGGTTCTGTATGGCCCCTATACACCTGGATAGTAGGTTTAAGTGCACTTAAGTACGGCGTATTCGACCTCGGATATAAGCTTCTTAAATCATTAGTTGAGTTGGCTTATAAAGCCTCTGATCCAGGTAAAATCAATGAATATTATGAATATGATTGTAGTCGAGAGAAGGGACAGTTTATACAAGGTTTTTCATCGGCACCTGTTATACACCTTTTGACTGAAGGTATACTAGGGTTAAAACCTGATGCTAAAACAGGGGCCCTGGTGCTTGAAATACGTGTACCAGAGAGCTGGGATAAAATATCCCTCAGAAACCTAAGGTTTAGGGACCATAGTTTGAACTTTGTGATCAAGAGACTTTCCAGAAGCATATTGAAAGTAGAGGCTGAGAACCTTTCAAACAAGCCTTTAAAAATAAAGTTTAGAGTTATACAGCCCGGAGCCGGAGGTAAGGAAACTTCTGTCATCGAGGAGGCTCTAGACCTTAGACCGTGTGGAAGTGTAGGTCTAAAAATAAAGGTCGGTTAGCCTCATTGGACAGTTTTTCGCAAGACTTAAAAATCCTCTGAAACGCTAATATTTTTTGGGATTGAAACATGAACAAGAGCATTGTTCTCATTCTTCTGATAATTATTTTTTCAATCTATATTCCCTCAGTTGTTAACGAAGATTTAAGACAGTTCTATACGACTGTCGCGGCATCTAACGAAAAAATTGTTATTCCTTCTAACGGTACATATAAGTGTAGGGTAGGGCCAAAACCGATAAGCAAGGTTGGTGATGTTGTTTTAGGAATAGTATGGTGGCACATACCCAAGGAACTTGAAGGCAAAATTGTCATAATATCAGCGGATACGGGCAACCATACTGATTTCACTATTGAAATATGGACAGGTTATATTCCATATGATGAAACCGAATGGTGGGCCAAGTATACTCCTCTCGTAGCCCAGACACAGCACATGCAAAATCCTACATTAGTCTGGAGGATGAGGGCTGGAAACTACACGTTAGCCTTCGCCCATTGGCCTCATACCTGTGGATGCAACGAGTTTGAGATAGAGATAACCTACAATGTGACTATACTTGAGAAAGGCGAATGGTTTAACTGGATGAACAACCTCTATCATCCTTATGTTAAGATAAAGCTTTCTCAGATGCCCTCCCAAATACTTAAAGAAGGCTTTGTGGCTTTACTTGTTAAAACAAACGAGTATAAGCTGCTTAAAAAGTGGATTGACACATATATCAGAGATGTAGGCTTCAAGTATGGGACAGAAATAAGGGTGTTTACAGGCTCCTTTAAAAACATACATGAAGTCAGAAACCTTCTTCGTCAACTATACTTCAATACAACACCCAGGGTTAAAGGTGCTATACTTGTGGGAAACATGCCTTTCCCGCTGATGGGCGGGGTAACCGATGACAATAAAACCTATTCATATTATTCCACCCGATACTACGAGGATCTTGACGGATATTTCCACTTTAATGAAAGAGGGTGGATAGACTGGTGGAACAACACTAATGGACTTGAAATATGGGTGGCGATGATACGTCCTCCCTCAGCCTTCCCC
>QMRH01000130.1 GCA_003650675.1 Thermoprotei archaeon
GTCCATCTCTTCTCTCTAGAAAGAGTACAGCTTCTACGCATCTATAGGAAGAGTAGGGACCAAAAGCCTCTTTTCCTTCGGCTTCCCGCAATTGCTCATCCGTTTTTAGAGTTGAACCACTCTTTGAATTAACAACTCTTGCGTAAAATATCCTATCCGCCGAGTTTATTCGGACTATTTGACCGAATGAAAGTAAATGATTCTTGTCTAGGAAAAATGTTATTTTGTCTCCGCTGACCTCTCTAACCGAGCCTAATGGCTTTTGCTCATACATATTCTATCAGCTCCTTTTCAAAGGGATATTTAAATCCGTGAAGCTCGTCTGGAAAGTTGCATGAAAGCTCTTCTCTACGAATTCTTTCAAATATGCCGTTCTCTTTCAGAACCTTTTCAAGTTGATCATGATAATAGAGAAGCTTCGAATTTGAAATTCCAGAAAAGTCGTGGGCAAGCCAGAGGGCTATTGGATATCCAAGGCATCTAGGATCCTCCGAGATGGAAGTTAACGGTGAGACTATTTCGCTTGGCTCAAATCTTTCTATGAGGTAGTCCATTATGTCGCAGCGGAAAACCCTCGGGCTTTCGGCGCAAAGCTTGATTAGGCAGATGTCACCGTATAAGTGCTCATTCTTGTCGGCCTTCCTAGCTGGATGATAGATCCATGTAGGATAATCGGCCATTTCATAAACTGTAGCGACAAGATCCCTCCCCTTGCTGTCATGAAGCATAGGTGACTGCTTACTTATGGCGAGCAACTTTAGGTTTTTCTCCTGACATTTTCCATAAAGCATTATCGGGAATCCCTTCTTTTCTCCAAAATAGCTTGCGCCGTCAAGAAGAAGATAATCATTCTCGGAGAGTAAGTTGAGTTTTTCAAGGGCCATTCTGCTCTCGAATTCGAACCTAAGTCTTCTGAGAAGCCTACCTCTTGTCAGGTAATCGCCAGGGACAAACTGTAACTTTTCTTTGTGTCCCCACTCGACTTTTCGATTCTGAACTAGAGCATATGCAACGCGAAACACGTAGATTCCCCAGTTATGGGCCCTCTTCAGAGTTCTCGTGGAGCAGTCAACGGCTAGGAACTTTATGTTTTCGGCGCTGGTTTTTCTGAGAGGCTTTATCTTTTCCTTGCTTGGATTCTCCAGCAGCCTTGGTTCTTCACGTATTTGTATGCTAACTGGACTCCATCCCTTTTCCACATAATTCCTCAGAGCATCTACAATATCCTGCAGATCTGTTTTAACTTCTGCATACATTCAGCTTTCCTCATTTCTTCGTCATAAAACGTATCGCTTGCCTAGTTATTTCTGTTACCATTTTATAACGCTTTATCCTAGAATTGGAACTTGCCATAAGAAAACCTCTATCTGCAAGGCGAGAAAGATAGGTTGAGACTGTGCTGAGATTTATAGGTTCTTTAAATTCGTCTTCATATGCCTCTTGAACTTCCCTGGAAGAGAACCACGTTAATGGAAAATTCTTCTCAATTATCGCCTTAACCTTCTCAATTTTCGACATCTTGTATGGAGAACTCGCCGAAACAGGATTACTGGAAGGTATCCCCCCTAGAAGCTCTATTAAATCAAGTATTTTAACCGCTTTCTCTCGGGAGATATTCCCTTCTAAGGATATGGTATACTTGTTACCTTCACTATCGAAGACTTCGATGCGCATTTTTCTTGCAGGCATTAAGTTAGCACCATAAATGGCGACTTAACAGTTTACAGCTCACAAGTTAAAGAAGTTGCGGTGAAATCCGCAAATTAGAAAATAAATTTTTAAGCTTAGAAAAGAAAATTCTCCGCAATTTATAACAATTTAGATTTCACAAACTTCACTTAAGACAACCTTTCATAAAAAAGGAAAGAACCAGGAATTTTGCTATGTTCCAGTAGAAAGGTTGGGGTGTCTAGTTAGCTGTGAATATTACATGAAAAGTTAAAAATTGAGAAAATGGGTATGATAAGAGTAATTTGAAATATTAAATTCACAACAATTTCACAGAAGTTAAGTGCAGAGTAATATACTAACTGCATATAGATATGGAACGTACGCGATAGAAGATGTGCACAGAATGAATTTTGCGGCGCAATTATTAGAGCATACCTAACTCACACACACCCCTAAATTTCTACTGGAAAGGGTAAATGCGCCAGCAAGCGGACGAATAGAAATTTGGGAGACTAACTCTAAAAATATTTAGTAGAAAAGTTAAATTTAGAACTTCAAACTAACCTAACGGAGTATATTCTTCTTCTAGAAGAAGAATCAGTATTTCCATTGGACCTTATAGGAGTTCCATTAGAAATAGAGGGGTAGGAGTCTTCTTGGCTGTTTCGCTATTGTTCTGCTTTAGGCTAGTAGATTATGCCTCCACTTTTTTGTATGAATTGCTTTATGTCTAGCCAAGTGAACCTTGAGCAACGAAGCGCTTAGAGAGAGAAGGGAAGCAGGGCTCTAAGGTTGATGTTCATGACAAAATCATTAGACGTATTGGATACCCTATTTGATCGTTTCCTCAATCATGCACGAATATTCAAAGATAGGGATGTTCTCAGGCATGATTATATCCCTTCTTATCTACCGCATAGGGAAAATGAAATTAGACGTGTAGGGGAGGTAGTTGCGCCGGCACTAAAGAGATATAGGTGCTCCAACCTTTTCATTTACGGCAAGCCTGGGACTGGTAAGACGGCTGTTACAAAATATGTTCTGAGCAAAGTTGAGGAGAAAGCTAAAGAACTTGATGTCCCTTTAGTTGTGTCATATGTGAACTGTCGGTTAGTTGGAACCGAATATAGGGTTTTCTTTTATCTATGTAACAGTGTCGGCGTAAAAGTTCCATTTACAGGTCTCGCATTAGGAGAAGTATTTGATAGATTCAA
>QMRH01000131.1 GCA_003650675.1 Thermoprotei archaeon
GATGGGTTATCTGCCTGAGAAACCTGTTGCTTATCGAAATATGCGGCTGGAGGAATTCCTAGTATATATGGCCAGGCTTAAGGGACTCAGTAGAGAAGAAGCCAAAGAAGAGGCTAGAGAGCTTTTAGCGTTTGTGGGTTTAGGCCGATTAGCCATGAAGAAAGTGGAGACGCTTTCAGCTGGTGAAAGACAAAGACTTGGGTTTGCCCAGGCGCTTGTTGGGAATCCAAAGCTACTCATACTTGATGAACCTACGTCTAATCTTGATCCTGTGGCTCGCTTTGAAATACTTAGTAAAATAAGGTTGCTAGCTTCCGAGAGAAAAGTGACCACTTTTATATCTTCTCACGTAATACCTGAGGTTGAGAGAGTAAGCGACTACGTTGGAATCATAAATAACGGTTCATTGATAGCTCAGGGCCGTGTTTCAGATCTTGTTACACAGGAGGAGGATGAATATCTTGTTAAAGTTTCTGAACCTGAAAAACTAGTAGCTAGATTGCTTGAGAAGAACTATGTGTTAGAGGCTAAACTTAAGGGCAAGGATGAAGTGGAGTTAAGGATAGACGTTGGTAGTGCCCATGAACTATGGGTTGAACTTCCTGAAATACTTGCTGAGGAGCGGCTCGCTCTTTACGGATTTAAACCTGTTGGCGATCCGCTTGAAAAACTTTTTCTTAGAAAGCTGGGGTGGTTAGATGAAGGCCGTTCCAGGACGTATGCTAAGACGGGTAGTAGGCCAGTTAGATAGTTTTAGGATGTTGACGATCCTGGAAACGGAGTTTAAACGGATAATTTCTTCGAAGAAGTTTAAGCTTATGCTAGTGATCATGGTGTTGCCTGACATACTTTACCTGTTAGGCTCAGGCAGCATAAGCATTGCCGAGGGGGGAGTTAAAATATGTCTTGAAGAGTATTGGCGGCAAGCAGGCGACCTTATAGTTAATTTTTGGACTGGGCTTCCCGCTCAACTGCTCGCTGTCTTAATAGCAAGCGAGTTAATTGCGGGAGAATTTGACGAGGGAACTTTTAAACTTCTCTTAACCAAGCCAGTGAGTAAGTCGAGTATAGTATTGGGAAAATGGATGGCATTTGTGGTTTGCATGGCTGTGATGAGCCTGCCACCACTATTGTTTCTAGCGTTAACGGTTTCCATTATATATGGAGGAGGATGGGATGCGTTTATATCTCTGGTTTCCCACGAAGTGCTTGCTGGCGGCGCTGCTGTTTTACTCGGGCTTATAACATTCGGCTCGTTCACAATATTCTTTTCTTCGTTTTCCTCTAAACCTCTTTACGCTGCTCTTTCAGCGTTCACTGTTATGACATTGTACCAGTTCATAGTGCCAGGTTTATCCTGGCTTGACGAGCCCGCTAAGTACACTTTGCCTTATCAGCTTGGGCTTTTCTTGGAGGAGAACGGCTTCGTTATTTCCCCCGCTGGTAGGCTTTACAAGGGCGATTTAACTGTGACTCTTTTAGCGATGTATTCGGTAAATTGTTTATTTTTGATTATTTCCATGGTGATGGTCTATAGACGAGAGGTGAGATAGGTGAAGGGGCTTCTATTTGTTTTAGTAACTTTAACGCTACTGTCTATATTTCCTGCCCCGGCTAAGTTTACTTATTCTTTGGGTACTACTAGACTGGTTGCAGGTGCTGTAAATAATGTGAGGATCGTGTTGAAAAATATAGGGTTTAGCACGGCTGCGTTCGTAAATGTGAGGTTATCTCCGTCAACTCCAGGCGTAGCTATTTTAAGTCCTCCAGTCGTGTTTGACAAGGTAGCGCCGGGACGATCAGTAAGCTTTAACGTTAGAATTGCTGTTAACCGTGCAGTCTACGGCTCAATTGCTATGGTTATGATGCAAGTTATATATCGCGATTTTTTCAGCGCGACTTTGTTCACAGATACGTTTACGCTTGGTTTCCAAGTGGCTGAAATAAGTAGACTGGAGTTAATGAAAGTTGATAGGGAGGGAGAACGCGTCGTTTTTAAGCTTAGGAATACTGGGCCTGTTCCCATACATAACGTTTCCCTCAGTCTGTTAGATGGCGGTATAGTCGGCGATCCTCCTATGTATAGGTTAAGCGTTGTAGAGGTTAATGAGACAGTAAGTGTCATATTTACGCTGAGGAAGAATTATGACTATATCACTTTAAGAATAATATACAATGACGGGTGGGTAGACGAATTAAGGACAGCACTGCCTAAGCCTAATTACAGGGTTTCCATTGTTTCTGTGATGAGAAAAGGAGAAGACGTCAGAGTAAGGATTAGGAATGAGGGTTCTCTGGACTTGAAAAATATAACATTATTAATTAAGTATGCTGGAGTATTAGTCGGTACACCATACCGGGTGACCATACCCTTTATAGCTGCTGGTGACGAAGCTGAGGCCGTATTTAGAGTCCAGGCCGGTCTAGATACCCTAACTATTCGTTTAGAATACCCGAATGGTTATTCAGAGGAGGAAACGGTCAGTGTAAGCATAGATAAAGCGGCTTCAGTGGATATCCGATGTCTTTTCCCTGAGAGACGTGTGGATCTAGGCTCTAAGACCAGTTTTCCTATTTGGCTTGTTAATAAAGGCGGCGCTGGCATTTACACGTTCAAGGTTAAAGGGCTTCCAAGCTCCATAGATTACAGATTTATCAGAGACGACGTGGAGGTGGGAGCAGTATATCTAGAGGATGGGGGTCAAGCTATGATAGCGCTGGAGACTGTTATTCCAAGCGTACCGGTTAATTTCACGGTTGGCGAAGTTATAGATTTTTATGTAAACGTGTTTACTGAGGATGGTGAGCTGGCAGGCTCGGCTAGGCTAAAACTTATTCCTGTTATATCCAGGGGTTTAC
>QMRH01000132.1 GCA_003650675.1 Thermoprotei archaeon
GCTCATGAGCTTCTCATCCTGGATAATCACTCGTTCCCCGTTAGCCGCTACAACCACTATGTTTACCGCCGTCCTTCCGTTACGCATCATTTTTAGACGCGAAACATCAACCCCCTCATTTTCCAGCGTTTTCAGGATGAGTTTACCATATTCATCGTCTCCTACACCGCCTATGAAGCCAACTTTGCCTCCAAGCCTCGCAAAAGCAACTGAAAAGTTCGCTGTAACGCCTCCTACGAACCTCTCGTATTTCTTAGAGAACACCTTTTCATCGGGTTCCGGCAAATGGTCTACTATAGCTGTCCAATCTATGCAGACTTCCCCCAATCCTACTACATCTAGCCTTTTCATAGTTACTCTACCGTGGCATGTCTTTCCAGTATAAGGTCTTCACCCACACCTTTACGAAGCATTATTTCTGCTGATACGCTGTCAAACAGTGTTAGAACCGTTATGTCAAACGAAGATGTGAACGGAGCATAGGATTCTCTTTCTACAAGCTTGGTCTTGCCTAAAACGACCACTACGATGTCCGCTACTCTCGCGAGCGCTCCATCGCGCCTGGTAGTTATCGCTGCTACCGAGGCCCCTTCATCCTTAGCTTTTCTGGCCAAGCAGACCGTAGAGGCCGTCTCCCCGCTTCCGGAGACTGCAACGAGGAGGTCGCCTTTTCCCATGGCTGGAGTAATGGTTTCGCCCAGAAAATATGCCTCGAAGCCTATATGCATTAATCTCTGAGCGAAGGCTCTAGCCATGAATCCTGATCTACCAGCCCCATAACAAAAGATTTTTTTGCTTGTTAATATGGCGTCTATCAGTTTTTCAACCTCTTCCTTATTCACGTTGTCTTTTGCTTTTTGAAGATGTTCTATTATCTCATTAAAGGCCGCATAGAACCTTTCCATTGTTCTCCCCTAGAAGAATAAACAGTTTTGGATGATTATAAAACTACTTGTTTATGACCAGAAGTATTAAATTAGGCCGTAAACAGATTTTTAACTGTGCCACTTATGTTGAGGCTGAGGTCCTCTAGAGGCATTGAAATACCTGGTTTAGGAATATTCCTGGAGGATGTTTCAACTCTTGTAGTCGCAGATCTTCATATAGGCTATGAAGAGGCTCTTGAAGTTAAAGGTATACATATACCAGTTAGCCAGTATCCTAGGATAAAGAAAGAGCTTGAAGCGATGATAAAAAGGACTAATCCTGAAAGAATAGTTTTAGTTGGAGACGTTAAACATGAGTTCGGGGATATAACTAGGCAGGAATGGAACGAGTTAATCGACTTGTTCCGTTTTCTGAAAGAAGAAATCCCTGAGGTTCACGTGGTCAGAGGTAACCATGACAATTTTCTAGTGCCCATTATCCGGAAGTTCGGGGCTAGGTTTCATGAAGAAGGATTTCTATTGGACTATGTCTATTTTACGCATGGACATAAGGAGCTGCTTATTGAGTCTTTATCGGCGGAACTCATAGTAATAGGCCATGAACACCCGGCCATAGCTATACGTGATGACCTAGGTGTTAAACACAAGTTTAAGTGTCTTCTTTATGGAGACTATGGAGACAAGGAATTAATTGTTTTACCAGCGATATCGCCGTTTATGCCGGGTACCGAGATAAACGCCGTGACGGCCAATGACCTACTTTCCCCTATACTTAGAAGATGCGATCTTCTAAGGTTTCGAGTATACGTTATAGATCCCGATATAGGAGTATATGATTTTGGTAAACTAGAATACCTGATCTATTGATTTTATTGGAAGAATGCCGCCAGAGCCCAGCTTGACTTTGAACTAATTTATCTTAAACAGCTAGTCAACAGGTTTCACTTAAAAGTTCATATACTGCGCGTCTTACAGCCTGACGACTACTAAGCTTAGGTTGCCATCCAAGAGCCTTTAGCTTCTTGATCGAAAGAAGCATGTACTTTACGTCTCCCTTCCATCCTCTACCACCGTTTACTCCGCCAGTGAACACGTATTGCACGTTTCTCAAATCCATAGCCGTAACCACCTCATCCGCTATTTCACGTACTGTCACCCAGTCTTCACTACCTACATTGAACACAGCGTATCTAACATTTTCATGCATAAGCCAGTCAAGAAGGAAAAGCGTAGCCTCTACACAATCGCTTACATGAAGATAGCTTTTCCTCTGTGTCCCGTCTCCAAGAATTTCGAGCTTGGCAGGATCCTTTTTAAGCTTTACTATGAAGTCATATATTACGCCATGCCTACTTCTGGAACCTATTATATTAGCATACCTTAGGGATAAGGCTTTAAGCCCAAAAGTGTAGGCGTAGCTGCACACCATAGCCTCGCCAGCGAGCTTACTAGCACCATAAAAGGATATGGGTTCTAGAGGCGAATAGTCTTCGGGTGTAGGCTTAATTTTCGCGTCTCCGTAAACCGTTGAAGAAGAGGCGAAGATGAAATACTTTACTCCGGCCTTCCTAGACGCTTCTAGAACCCGATAAGTAACATATATGTTGTCCTGGAAAACCGTCTCAGTATCGACTGAGCTAAGTCTAACGTCGGGATTGGCTGCCATATGGAGAACGGCTTCGCAACCTCTGAACATGTTTTCTAGACTACAATTTTTAAGATCGGCCTTCACGAACTTTAAACGGGGGTCATTAAGCCATTTCTCCAAGTATTTTATATCTCCTGACGATAGGTTATCTATTACTATTACAGAATATCCCTGCCGCATAAGTGCGTCAACTATGTGACTCCCTATAAAGCCAGCACCGCCGGTAACCGCTATTAGCATTAATGCCCACCTCTCTTTACCTAATTTTAACCGAGTTAAACTTATTTTAGTCTTTCAAACAGTTA
>QMRH01000133.1 GCA_003650675.1 Thermoprotei archaeon
GGCTTAGGACACTGGTAGAGGAGCTTATTAAAGATCCCAGGATAGGAGGAGTTGTAGGAAGGACAAAAGTTGAGGAGGGGAGGACCTTGACGGAGCAATACTACGCTCAATCCGACCCCTTTAACTTCGAAAGATACTTAAACAGTCCCATCGTACCCTGGGGTGGGGGGAACAACGCGTATCGGAGGGAAGTTTTTGAGGAGGTCGGTTACTACGACGCTGAGAACTATACCTCAGGAGCCGACGCAGAGTTTCATTACAGGATGAAGACTAAGACGAATTATGTAATGAAATATGTGCCCGAGGCCTGTATATATCACGTGGCCAGAGGAAGCATCAAGGAGTTCTTCAAACAGGGTGTGAAGTACACCCACGATGGTGTTCTGAACCGGTTCAGGTGTCCCTACTTCAGTAGGAACTACGACCATTATCTTCTGAAGAAGACCAAGGCGATCGTGATCAACTTGATGGGCTTCTGGTACAGGCTCTTGAAGTTGACCATCGGTCAGGAAACCGAATTGAGAGTGGTCGAGCCGCTGTTCGATACCGTAACCCTTGTAGGGAACATCTATGGTTACCTCAAAGCGCAGATGGCGATTTCTAAGACCTTTAAGAAAAATTAGTCTCTATATCGTCAGTGTATTCCTGTATTACACCGGACTTCTAAAGTTGCTACTGTTAATTCTGCCCAGATTGAAAACAAACCGAAAAGCGGTGATCCTGTATTACCACCGAGTGATTGACTTCAGTAAGGTTCCGTTCTCAAGAAGCTCCTTCTACTTTGAAGAGATAGGGGTGCCGGTTGAGGATTTCGAAAGGCAGATGAGGTATTTAGCGAAGAATCACAATGTTATTTCTTTAGAGGAACTTGCAAGGGCTCTAAACGACGGTGGGAGGATACCGCCTAACGCTGTCGTAATAACCTTCGACGATGGATACGAAGATAACTACGTCTATGCATATCTTATCCTGCACAGATATAACATCCCGGCTACTATCTTCGTAATTGCCGGTTATGTCGGATCAGGAAGGATATTGTGGTGGGATAAACTGAGGGAGGTAATCGACAGAGCTAACCCTGAAGCTTTCAGGAACATCGATCTACCCGAGGGGATATATCCACAACCTATAAGACAGGAATTATTTAGGTTAAAATTGAGCACTCAGGAGGATAAAAAATCAGCTTACAGGAAATTGACCTCTCTTATGAAAAATTTTGACCCTGAGCGGTGCAATCTGATGGTCGACGATTTAGCTTGGAGGATCGGTTGCCGGATGGAGGACCTGCCGAGCAAATATTCGTTGTTGTCTTGGGGGCAGGTGAATGAGATGATGGAAGATGGAATTTCTATCGGTTCACATACGGTTACCCATCCGGACTTGACCGTCTGTCCTTATGAAAGGCTTAAGGAGGAGATCAAAGCCTCTAAGAGACTAATTGAGGAAAAGATAGGTGAGCCTGTAAACTTACTTGCATATCCTTCGGGACAGTTTAACGATTTAGCAAAACAGATTACCATAAAAAGTGGCTATATAATAGCATGTTCTGCAGAGGATACATTACCTGATACATATAACGGAGATTTATTTGAGTTGAGAAGGATCGGGGTGGATAATTTAAGGTTTAAAAATCTACTTGGAGGCTTTTCAAAGGCTATGTTTGGGCTTAAGTTACTTTATTGGTCTTTAGTTAGTATGTTATGATGAACATTGCCGTAATAAATAGATATTTTTGGAGAGAAGGGGGAATCCCAATAGCTGTAAGAAGGTGGGTAAAAGGGCTTACTAGAAAAAGGGCCAATGTTGTTGTTATTTTTGCATCAGATGTTAGACCAGAAGACTCTGATGACAAAGTCACTTTCTGCAGAGTCTTTATGAAGAAGATTAAATTTCTTGATTTGGGTGGTTTTATATTTGCTGTATCTTTATTTTTTAAAATGTGGAGACTCTGTGCAAAACGAAAGTTTGACGTCTTAATGGTTCATGACTCTACAGGCTTTTTAACAGTGTATATTCTGGGAAAGATTTACAGAATACCCGCAATGATATTCTTCCATGGGTGGATATACAACCCATTCAGAGAAAAAGCTTATAGTAAGTCAGTTACTATGATTTATAAGCTTAGCGCACACTTTGCAGCCAAATATGCTGATGCTATATGTTGCGTTAGTGAAGAGATTGCCGAAGGTATGCGGTCACTTGGAGCAAGATATGAAAGAGTATATCTTTTACCTAATGCTATTGATCTTGATCAATTTCCTCAAAGGAAAAAGCTAAATGTATATTATGATGAAACAAAAAAGGTTCTATATGTGGGAAGGTTTGGTCAGGAGAAGGGTTTAAGGTATCTACTCCTTGCTATTCCTGAAGTTGTTAAGAAGGTGCCAAATACAGAACTTATAATTCTCGGAGGAACTAAGAATGAGGAGGAGAAGTTTATCTCTCTGTTGAAACGTCTAAAAATAAATAATTATGTTAAGTTTCGAGGGAAGATATCAAATAAACAACTGATTAAAATCTATCAAGAGGCTCATGTTCTGGTTATACCTTCTTTAAGTGAAGGACATGCGATTGTGCCCTTAGAAGCTCTGGCTTGTGGAACCCCTGTTATAGGAACTCAGATTAGTGGGATAAAGGAGACAGTTATGGATGGTTATAACGGACTTTTGGTAGAACCTGGGAATCATAAGGCCATAGCAGATGCAATTATAAAGTTACTTTCTAATCCAGATCTACTTGAAAAACTATCAACGAATGCTCGGCCTTCTGTTGAAAAATTATCCTTAGATAAAAAAGTTGAAGAAC
>QMRH01000134.1 GCA_003650675.1 Thermoprotei archaeon
AAGGGTCTCTTTAACGTAACGTGATGGTACATGAATGACATTGCACGGTATGTTTGTTTCGATAATATATTGATAAGGTACCGAAATGATTTTAGATAACATAGAGTCTAATGAATAAGTTTCTTCGAAGTGATGAATTGTACAGACAATGCTTATTCTTTTTGATCTAATTTTCCGCGTCGTTAAGTATGGTATTAAATTTGGAAGAGGATTATGCACATGTATAACCATTGTATTGGTCTTATCATGTGTTTCATTCATTACCTCATTAAGTACTTTGGCAGCTTCGTACAAAAACCTTAAGCATCTAAATGGTTGTTTATATGGGTATACTCGTGATTGATATGGTTGGAATATATCTAGCAATACTAATTCTATTAAGCCATTAGTTAGCGCGATTTCTCTTTTCATGTCTTTGTCTATGTATCCCGTAACAATTACTAACTTCCAGTTTAGTGATTTGCATAATATCTTCAGTACATTGAATAGAAACCGTGGCCCTCCGCTACCTATTGTTAGGTAGTCTGTTATGAATACTATTTTCATGCTTTACGATGTGCTAGATACTCGGTTAAGAAGACTTTGGCGGCGCGTATTATCCTTAGTAATTCGTGGAATCCTTGTTTTCTCAATATTTGACGTACGAATGCTGGTATGTAGCTCAGGCTTAGATAGTATCTCTTCAACAGTGTGTCTACATAAATCTCTATTTCCTCTGCAGACAACCAAGGATAATTCACTATACATTTTTGATGTCCATGCTTATCTAGATATTCATTTAAGTTCTTGGTTTTTAGGTACCTGTTCTTCTCTAACCATTTATAGAATTCTGTTCCTGGGAAGGGTGTCGCTATTGATACTTGTAGGATGTCTGGCTTTATCTCTTTTATGAATCGGAATGTTTGTTTTATGGTTTCTTTTGTTTCTCCTGGCAGTCCTATTATGAAATCTGCGTGTAAAAGTATTCCCTGCTTTTTGACGTTCTCTGCGAATTTCTTCATTTGTTCTACTGTTATCCCTTTCTTTATGTTGTTTAGTATTTGCTGGTTTGCTGACTCAAACCCTACTATTACTAGTCTGCATCCTGCTTTTGACATTAGTTTTAGTGTTTCTAGGTCAAGGTCTGCTCTTACTTGGCAACTCCAAGTTACATCTAGTTTTTCTTTTATTAGCTTGTTTAGGAATTCTTTTAGCCATTTCCTGTTTACTCCAAATGTATCATCTTCGAAAACTACCTCTTTTACGTAGGGTAGGTTTTCTTTTATCCATTTTAGTTCTTCTATGACGTTTTCGGTGCTTCGTAAGCGGGGTGTGCGTCCCATGAATGTTTGTGGCCAGGCGCAGAATGTGCATTGGAATGGACATCCTCTTCCTGCAAATATCTGTACTTCTGGGTATAGTGCTGAGCTAAGATAGTAGTTGTAGATGTTTAGGTGTTTTGCATAGACCTTTGAAACAAATGGTAGGGAGTCTAGGTCCTTAGAGGTTGAGAATGGTCTCGGTGGATTAACTCTTATAATACCGTTATCCTTGTATGCTACGCCAAGTATTTCCTGGGGTTTAACTCCTTCTTCAATACTTTTTGCGAGTTCCTTGAGTGTCCAATCATACTCGTAGTAGGCTACATAGTCTATGGCGTTATGGCTTAGAATTTCTCTTGTGAGTACTGATGTGGGTGGTCCTACCATAACTATTTTGGCGTTATCATAAGCCTTCTTTATCTCATGAGCCACGCGTAAATCGTTATGGAGGCTAGTGAAGCTTGTCTCAATAACTAAGAGTTCAGGTTTAAATCTCTTTACATCGTCTATTATTTGTTTTAACCCTAGACCCTCTGCTGGAGCATCTACAAGTTTCACTTTATGTCCCTCCTTTTCAAGAAGACCAGTAGCGTAGGCTAACCATATAGGATAATATATTGTTCCTCCACGAGCCTTCTCCTGCCACCTCATACTCCTACTAAACCGTGGAACGAATGGAGGATTAAGCATGTATATTCTCATAGTTTATGCCTGAACAGTGCTTTTAGGAAACCTATACCGTAGCTAAAGTGTGTTACTAAAGCACTAGCAAGTGCTATAGGGAATGCATATAGGCTCTTTAACTTCATAGCTATATATAGTGCAGTTAATATTATTATGGAGACGTAGAGTATTAATGGAACTACTGATATGTGTAGTAGAAATCTATACGTGTTTGATAGTAGTGGTATAAGTATTACAAGGGATGACATATATAGTACAAGCAACACCGGTATATAGTACTTTACTCCTACTAGTTTGGAATCTATGTGTCTAAGCATGGCCCGCCAGTATCCATATCTAAACATTTGTTTAGCTAATGCTAAAATACTTGCTCTCCTATGATGATATACCACCGCCTCAGGAGTATAGAAGAGTTTAAATCCGTGTCTTCTAATGCGCCAACCAAGCTCTACATCCTCACCTACATCAAGCTTTTCGTTCAGTAGCCCTATCTTCTCAAAGATCCAGCGAGTGTACATGGCGTTAAAAAATGGGTGATGATCTACGTAACAAGGCTTCTTCCATAACGCATTATTTCTAGTCCCCATGCCCAGTAGAGGGTTGGAAAGAACTAGCCCTATGACCTTTGCCTTAAGAGGATCATTAGGAGGAATGTTCCCGGGCCCCCCAACACCTACTATACTGGTTTTCTCGTAACGCTTCATAGCTTCTAATAGCATTTCAAGCCAGTTGTACTCCGCATAGGCATCCGCATCTATAAAGGCTACATACTTACCTCTAGCCCTTACTATACC
>QMRH01000135.1 GCA_003650675.1 Thermoprotei archaeon
AAGTAATACCATCCTAAATCATGGAAATCGTGATATGGCTTAAGAGCTTCAACGTAATGCAGTGCCCTCTTGTATACTTCATCCTCACCTATCACATAAAAGAGAGACATAAAATCTGTTAAGTTTATCTGCTTCAGGCAACTTTTTAATTTTACGATTCTCTTATTGGGCGGTTAACACCTATGATGAAATTACACATGATTATAGAAAAAGAGTGTTGAAATGAAGTCGCTAAGGGTAACTACATCCTATGTCTACTAGTAGCTCTTCTACTCGCTTCAGCTTATCTTTGAGCCTTTCCTCTAGGTATTTTCGGAACGCCTCGTAGGTCCGTGGCCCCTCATACTCCTCGATCAGGCTCTGGAACCACTTAACCACCGCAGCTGCCACGATGTTCTCGCGACTAGGCTCCAAAACCCAGACACCCCCAGGCTCCCACCCCTACATCCTATTGATATTCAAAGTGAGAAGCCGAGATGGAGGTATATATTTCATAACGTACCGACAGAGGGAGGGGGGATCTGTTATAGATGGGATATTAGCCTGCTATAAAGAATTCTAGGAATTCTCTGGCTAGCTTCAGCTCTTCCAGCGATAGGCCATATAGACTTGCGACAATTTCATCTAGTCTTCTTAAGGCGTCTCGATTTCTACCGGCCTGTTGATGGAGTATTTTAGAAACCTCAACCAATTCGCTTGCTCCTATTTTAATAGCTATATCAGGAATCGGAATCACACCCATATACCAGCCTAAATAGTGGCAGTATACGGCTCCAGTTCGCATAACATAGCTAGCAACATAGGCTTTAACAGGTGTAGAATTTAAAAATGCAGCTAATAAATAACCAAGCATTTTGGTATCTACAGAGATGAAATACACTGTGTGGTCTACTATCGTTTTTCTATAGTCTCTTAATGGTGTGTCAAATATCTGAGATGGAATGAAAACAGCCTTTATTGTTTTTTCAATATCTTGCCATGTTACTTTATCTTTTAATTTTTCAGCTGAAACTCTGAAAATCGTCCAGTAAGGCATATTTTTTCGGTAATCGTTACGTTTAATCAGCTTTTCTTTAATATTCTTTTTTCCAAAGTAGTGTTTAGCGTTGGGAGGAAGTTTTGGTAGTACTTTTCCCTCATCGTCATGTGTCCAGATGATGTAATCTTCTACCTTGTAGTGCCATGCGTCTACGTCTTTTCCTCTTACTAAGGGTCTTAAGACTTCTTTTTCAATTCTGATAGTATCCCCTCCCTCTGTCTCTGCCAGTACGATGCCGACTTCATCAGTAGGCTCGAAACGTTTAACGAAGAAAATGTCATTGGCAGCCGTCTTAATACCCATGTTTGTAGTGAAGACATCGCCTATTCTAGGTCCTGCCTTCTGCATCTTTCTCATGATCTTCACTACTTCAAACGGTGCTATAAGCCATGGTGAAGCCGGGTCTTCCTTGTAGAGGGGTAGTTCGCTTTGAGGGATTAGCCATGTTCTTCGCTCCTCTAACCTGTTCACCATAGAGACTTTGACGCAATGCCCATCAGGCGGTTTTCCCTTCTTAAACACTAGTATTAGAGGCGCGTTCTGTGCTTTCTCAAAAAGCTGTACCCGTGAGAGAGAATAGTCTACTATGGATAAAATGGTTGTTTCTGCTATGAGCGTTTTCCTCATCGCCCCGGCGTACAGGGATCTCACCACATTGGATGTGATAACGAAGCCGAAGACACCGCCATCTTTAAGAAACTTCAACGCTGCTTCAACAAACGCTAATGAGTAATCCACCTGCATTCTAAAGGGGACTTTAGTCCTTTTAAGTCTAGGATTCCAAGAGGCCTTTTTTCCGTAAAAATTAAACTTACTGGCTATCCGTTTCCTCAGCTCTTCATTAACATTATGTATTCTAACCCAGGGAGGATTGCCGACCACGAAATCGCATCTTCCTTGGTAAGCATCTACGATTATGACGTTTCTAAGAGTTGAAAGCCAACGGCTATCTTTCCCTTCCATAGCCCTTCTCTTAAAACTATCATAGAGGTTGAGAAGCGTAGCCCTGTACTTAAGCCGAACGGTTTCAGGGAACTCGTTAAGGAACCTTTCACCACTCCAACCAGAGTCAACTGCCTCTTTAAGCTTATCTAGCAAGGTGAACCAGTTGACCTCCTTAGGATCGGGCATCCGGAATTTTCCTAGAGGTGTTACGTCAACTTCTAGAACCGGTAATCCTGTGGGTTCCGGCCTGACCGTGAAGCTTGCCAGGGAGTCCGTCCAGTAGATGGGTATTGGCAGCCACTCAAGCACCTTTCTGACGCTCGGCTCTATCAGCTCGGATATGGCTAGCAAATAGTTTACTTTGGCCATAGCCACGGCGAAGGGATGTATATCCATGCCTAGTATCTGCTCTGTTATCCTTTCAAGAAGCTCTACGTTTGTTAAGCCAGCCTCCTTACCCTCTCTTATGAACCTCTGTATAGCAACTATAAGAAAGGTCCCTGAGCCGCATGCAGGGTCGAGAAGCGTTTTATCCAGTATCGTTTTACCGGAATACCCAACAGCATCTAGAACCTCATTGACAATCCTCTCATTAGTGTAAAATTCGCCGAGGGCCTTTCTAGTTTCTGGATCGAAGAACTCCTGGTAAACCCGTCTTAGAAGATCCACCCGGATCTTAGAGAGCTCCAGTTTGTCAAATGCTAGACACATGTTCCTTAGGATCTCGTCAATTTTTCTAGCTGCGTAGGGATCTTGACGCG
>QMRH01000136.1 GCA_003650675.1 Thermoprotei archaeon
AGACAGGCGCCACGTCTCTCCTCGAGCACGTAGCTGCCGTCGACGAAGCCAGCGTGGGTTAAGCCCCGTCCCCTTATTTTTCTCCCGAGTCCCCTAACCCTATCCTCAACTTCCTTGAGTGTCTCAACCAACCTCTTAGCAAGCCCGCCGCCCATATAGCTACTTACGGCCCCCTCAGACATCAAATGTACTTCCTGCAGCCACCCTAATATATCCTCGTGAAAAACGGCAGGTCTAGGGGCCGCCTAAGCTAAATACGAACTGATTCAATAATTTTAAATTTTAGTAAAAACCAAATGTTTTTCCCGGCCTGTTCTCGCTTATCCTCTTACCCGGTACCCCTGCTTCTCCAATGTCTTGTTAAGTCTTTCTAACGATAACCATGTGTTTCATAAGCTCTATGAACAGCGTAAAAATGTAGGCGAACGCTGCTGTGACCGTGGCTGTGGTAAAGAGGGATACGGAGAGGAATTCGGCTATTGCTCTCCAAGTCTCAGGCTTAGAGTACATGGCAGCTACGATTTGGAGAATTTTCAGTGGCGGATAAGAGTAGAGGCTACCCGGGATATAGAGCGCTGTAAAAAGTAGTAGACAGTAGGCTATGGTGGGCGAAGCGAGTATCACAGCGGCGAGCCGAGCCTTATCGCTTAGAACAGGTCTCGCAAGGTAGGCCAGAACCATGGATGTGACTAGAATCAAAGGCAGTGGGAGCCTAACGGGTACTTTCATGAACATCACCTTTTCCACTTCTCCTCCAGCAGGGTCCACTACCACGCCGATAACCGGCAGGCTAGCGGAAGGAAGTTTTATCCATACGGGACTGGCTATCTGTAGAGTGGCTACCATAGCCGCTAAAAGAATGGCGGCCGCCGTAGCTATATACGGTGTTACTCCCTTGGCGGCCATCTTTTTAAGCACGTGATGGGCGCTGCTGCCTACTTTAGCCTCTTGGGCCGCTACTGAAGCTGCGAAGATAAGCGTGGACACTGCTGTAAGCGTAAGCGCAATCAGGTCGCAGCCCGCGGCGCCTGTAACAGTGGCCGAATACGCTATGATGAGTAAGCCGGTCGCTACCGCCAGGAGCATGAATGGACGTGTCTCCATTGTGCTTCCCCGCCATTCTCTAATGTTTAAAGGCTTCTTAGTGGTAAAGGCGTGGTAAGGGCCTAGAAGATGAAGGTATTCCTCGAGGGGCCCGATATAACACCATCTATGCCCATGTTTAAAATATAGGTATTTCCTTCCTGAGAACTCTTTAATTACGAGCGAGCCCTCACGCCCACACTTTGGGCATCTCCCTCTGCCTACGGTCTGAGAGGACATCGTTCCATATTTACCGGCGTAGCGGGCATTTATGTTCTTCGCAGTGGTAAGCGATACCACGCGTGCTGCATAGGCAGAGATGCCTGCCTGGTTCAAAACCTGGTTAGACAAGCGGTATTTAAACATATAAAGAATAGAGACGTATTTCCTCTGAAGGGCTAGAACGGTTATGAACGCATACATCCTGATGAGGATGCTCGAATCTGCTCCAGGCAGGTACGATAAAGGTATCCGCATCATCTCCCTTGGCAGGCTGGATGAAGCCTATGACCGCCTAGCCTCCTATATAAGGAGGGGGCAGAGGGTCCTGGACGTCGGGTGCGGGACAGGGGCGTTAACGTTAAGGGCCGCCATGAGGGGTGCAAAGGTTAAAGGTATCGACGTGAACCCTGGAATGCTGGAGGCTGCGCGGAGAAAAATAGCTGAGGCTGGCCTTATGGATAACGTAGAGCTGTCTGAAAAGGACGTCGCCGAGCTTTGGGACGAGGAGCCGGAGAGCTATGACGTCGTCACATGCGGCCTAGTATTATCCGAGTTGGGCGACGACGAGCTAAGCTATGCTCCAGGAGAGATAAGGGGGTTGTTGAAGCCCGGAGGCCTCCTCCTAGTCATAGACATAGTGGTTCCCAGGAACCCTTTCAACAGGGCGGTTAACGTTTTGGTCGGTCTACCCCTTAGAGCAGCCATCTATCTTTTAACCCGGACGACGGTACGTCCGATTAAAAGCCTGCCCAAAAAATAGCTGAGGCAGGCTTCACAGTGGAGTCCATAAGGCTAAGCAGCATGGGAAGCCTTATGGGAACTATACGCTACAGGGAGTTTGAGCGGTACACCAAGCATCTATACAGGAAGATTGGTGAGTATAAGACATCTAGTATTTGCCCAAGTGCCGTTCTGTGAGAACGATTAGAAGGGGAAGATGTCTAAATGTCTGAACTGCAGCTTAGAGGCGTATAGGGATGTGGTAGGTGTGTTAAATATGGCTGCCCTCCACGGTGGAGGAGTAGCCATCGGGCTGGTGGCACAGCCCCTGCTTCTAAGGTGGGACGGATACGGGCGGGAGCCTAGAAGGGCCGTGAACACCCAAGGAATGAACACCCCAGAAGCAAGAATCCCCTACTTAAGGGGGAATGTCAATCGTAAATTCCGCGAAGTATCTGTTGAGCTTTAACAGGGTCCCCGTAAAACGCCGTGCTCCCGTTTCTCAGGAGAAGGGCCTGATCCGCTATCCCGAGGATCTTCTTCTCATGTGAGGCTATTAGTATGGTTGTGTTTTTCCTAGCGGCGTCACGGAGTAGTCTGAGCAACGTCTCTTCATGTCTCGAGTCTAGGTTTGAGGTAGGCTCGTCTAGAAGCAGGTATTTCGGCTCTACAGCCATGGCCCGCGCTATAG
>QMRH01000137.1 GCA_003650675.1 Thermoprotei archaeon
AGAGTCTATATGATAGAGGATATGTTGAAAGAAGAACAAATAGGATCCCTTATGTATATAGAATTAAGAGGGAGATGGAGAATCTTCTCAATAATAGAAATCAGAGTGATTTTTAAATTCATCTGGTTATAAGAAGACGAAAACGAGTTCTGTTTGAAGATTTCTGTTTAATGAGTAAGCCTCGATTAGCCAGACGTGATAGATAAGTAGAAACGGTACTTAAACCTATATGTTCACCTGTAACATTCTCGTATTCTATCTGTACATCTCTTGGAGAAAACCAAGAAGATGAAAAATTTTTCTCAATTATAGATTTAATTTTTTCAAATTTCGTTAAACTTTCCTCCGCTCTTTCTGAAAACCTATCTTCATGCATTCCTCCAAGAAGCTCAATCATATCTAAAATTTTGAGAACATTTCTTCTAGAGATCTTCCCCTCCAGAATAATGGTATATCGATTACCTGATTCATCGTATACTTCAATACGCAGCTTCCTCGCCGGCAATACCTTCACCATCAGCTAAAGGATCATTTCATTTTTCTAGTTGCACTTCACAAGTTATAAGATAATCGGTGATATGTGAAAATAAAAAAAGAAAAATTATGGATAAAATAAAGAAAGAGCCGAAAAATCCAAAAATTTCCAGAGAAACTTCACAGATTTTTGCATTAGCAAAAAAGGAAAAGGAAAAAGAAAAGGGATCAAATCTCCAGTGGAAACGAAGGGGTGGCCTTTCACAAAAAAGTGAAAATAAATCAGGATTATAAAAAGAAGAAAAACTCAAAAATAGACTTTTACCTAGTAATTTAAAACAGATTTTCAAAAACAATATATTTTATTCGTACTCAGTGATAAAACTTGTATTTACTGTTAACAACGGACGCACCCATATTTTTCCAGTGGAAATAAATTTTTTACTTTTCTTATTTCTAAAAAATGAAATAAATATAATTATATATTCACATTCCACGCCCAAAATAATGTTATTTCCAGTTGAAATAATGGGGTGTGGGGGTTCCTCAATGTGATTTGTTTTATTATCAATTTTTTTGTAGAGCAGATCTTATCTATGAAACCCGATGTGAGCTGATTGTCTTTAACAATTCACCGATATCAGAGGATCACAAATGAACAAACAAAGCGAAATATTGGAGGAGGTCTTCAACAACTTTTTAGGAGAATCCAGAATCTTTAAGAATAGAGAAGCTCTCAGACATGATTACATTCCTGATTATCTTCCCCATAGAGAAGAAGAGATTCGAATGCTCGGTCAAATATTAGGCCCCTCATTAAGAGGTACACTTTGCTCCAATATCCTTATTTATGGAAAAACTGGGACAGGAAAAACTGCGGTGACAAAATTTGTTCTTAAACGTTTAGCAGAAAAAGCTGATGAGATTAATTCTCCACTCAGAGTTTCATTTGTAAACTGTAGACTTGTTGGAACAGAGTACAGGGTGCTTTCAGCATTATGCTCCAGTATAGACGTCAGGGTTCCATTTACTGGACTTGCTTTAGGTGAAGTTTTTGATAGGTTTAAATCAGCTCTAGATTCTCAAAAAATCGTTCTAGTAGTAGCATTAGATGAAATAGATGCTCTAATAAAGGATAGAGGAGACATCCTCCTCTATGAACTTACAAGAATTAATGAAAATCTCAGTCAAAGCAAAGTTTCAATTCTAGGAATCTCCAATGATCTTCGATTCAAAGACATGCTTGATCCAAGAGTTCTTAGTACTTTAAGCGAAGAGGAAATAATATTCAAGCCATACAATGCTGAGGAGCTTCAAGATATTTTAGAGCAGCGCGCCAAGATCGCATTTAAAGAAGATGTCTCAGCTGATGTTGCCATAAAATTATGTTCAGCAATCGCAGCCGCTGAGCATGGAGATGCAAGAAGAGCCTTAGATCTTCTCAGAGTAGCTGCGGAGTTGGCTGAAAGGGAAGGTGAAAGAACAATCACGGAGGATCATGTATATCGAGCGCAGAAAAGGATCGAACATGATCGTGTTGTTGAAACTCTAAAGAGTCTTCCAATGCATTCTAAAATTGTTCTTTTAAGCATCTTTCTACTTTCAAAATCAAAAGCAAAGGGATTCATGACGGGTGACATCTATAATGTTTACTGTGAGTTATGCAAGGAGATGGGTGTAAACCCGCTCACACAAAGAAGGGTCAGTGGATTAATAAATGAACTTGATGTAATTGGACTTGTCAATTCAAGAGTTGTGAGTTTAGGCAGATATGGCAGATCAAAAAAGACTACTCTCGGAGTACCCTATAGTGTGATAAAAGAGGCTCTTTTCGAGGATGAAAGAATGCGAAATATGGTAACATATATTCCTAGATATCTAAATTCTATACGTTAAAGCCAAAGATATCCCTTTATAAGGAAGACACAAAATTTAATGGAAAGATTCTGAAGCTCTGAAGATCTATTATTGGTGCTATTCCCGGGTTAGGCGTATGCCCCATCTCTCTTTGATATTCAGTCTGCTCCTGCCATGCTCCTGAATTCACTATTATTGTTCCTCTATAAGAGCTATAGCTCATCATGTGAACGTGTCCAGCATGAAATATGTCCGGTTCCTCTTCAATAACTAGATGATCCATCGGTTCCGATGCTATAAGAGTCCTTGATCCATAAGTAGGTGCTAAATGTCTGCATTGAAGAAGGAACTTCATTGCTTCATCTGGCTTATCAAAGCTC
>QMRH01000138.1 GCA_003650675.1 Thermoprotei archaeon
ACACAGGGTTAACCGAGCCACCCACTATGTTGGTCATCGACACACCCCACCACTGACGATACTACCTATAACCCAACCTTAATAAACCTAAGCACAGGATTAAACCTGAGACGCTATGAGCTCAGTAAAACGGGTTCTCGACTCGAAGGTCGCGGAGATAACCAAACTGTTGAACGAGGACCGCGTCAGGGAAGCTAAACAAGTAATGGAGAAGGCCTGGAAACTAAAACCTGTTGAAAGGCCTCCTATAACAGTTTCTGCCCCATCACCTGTGCCCTGGCCAAAATATCCTTATGTTGAAGCCTTCCATGATAAAGATAAGATGCTGTTAAGCGAACTGTCAAAAGCATATGTACATCTACTTCTGAATGACGACGCCATGCCCTGTGTAAGAGCCAATTACGGTGTAGGCATAATAGCCAGTGGATACGGATGCGAAATAGTGGTTAGGGACGACCAAATGCCATGGGTTAAAGCCCCAGTTTTAAAATATGAACGCCCTAGATTAGATTTGCTGAAAAGGCCGGATCCATGGTCTGATGGTTTAATGAAGACCGTCCTCGAGACAGAGACCTATTTCCTAGATATGCTTAAAGACTCTGGAATAAAAGTATATCTTTGTGATACTCAAGGCCCCCTAGACGTAGCTTACTTGATAAGAGGCTCTAAAATATACAGGGACTTTATTAAATTCCCAGATAAAGTTCATGATCTTTTACAAGAAATATCCGAAACTATAATAGAGTTTACAAAGATTCAAAAAGAGCTAGTAGGGGAACCCTATGGAAAGGGGTATCATGGAACCCCTAATGTCTGGATGGCTGAGGGCGGCATAAGAATATGTGAAGATGTCGCCGTCACATTGTCGCCTAAAGCATACAGAGAATACTGTAAACCCTACAATAGTAGATGCGCTAAACCGTTTAACGGTGGCATGTATCATTTCTGCTGTAGTGACGCCTCAGACGGTAAACAGATCATCAGCGAAATCCTGAAAGATAAAATGGCTAAAGCGTTTTTCTTCGGGTCTCCTGACAAATACTACCCGTTAAAGGAAACCCTAGCTAAATTCTGTGAAGCGGGTAAATGCTTAATATGGACAGACGGCCCCCGTCGCGGTGAAACCCCAAAGGAGTGGATTAAAAGAGTAGCAGATGCTTTTTATTCGTGCGGGACAGGACTCATATTGTCAATAGGCGTGTCCAGTTATAAGATGGCTGTGGAGATCATGGAGGAATACAACAAAGTCTTCAATAGAGAATAATCATTTTAAGCACCGTCTTTGTTATATATTTTAATAAAAATATAAAGTAATCTTATTCTGAAATACTTGGGTTTTCTGGCGAAAAATATTAGGCTATAAAGATAACCTAAGATAAATGAATCAGGGATAGGGTAAAACAATGTTTGGGAGAAAACCCGATTTTGATAGATTGCTTAAAGTCCTTTGGAGAGAAGGAGAACCAGATAAAATACCGTATTACGAGCACTTCGTAGATCACGAAATGATAGAAGCTATTATCAGAAGATCCTTGCCCAGGCCTGCATTAGCTAGCAGGGATGCAGCTGACAAAAGGGAAACAGTTGAATATCTAAGGGGCCTCGTGTATTTCTACTCTAAACTAGGATATGATTACATACCATTGGAACTCCCAATATCTCTAGCGCGTAAAACCGTGGCTACCAGAGATACTGCCTATTTAAACAGAGGCCTCAGAACATGGCAAGATGAACACAGGGGTATAATAGAGACCAGAGAAGACTTCGAAGCCTATCCCTGGCCAGACCCAGAGGAAGCCGTAAATCTAAGCGTGCTAGATCTGCTGCAAACACTACTTCCGAGCGAAATGAAGGTTGTCAGCGGTGTGGGAGGCGGCGTGCTGGAACACGTCATGTGGATGATGGGTACAGTCCCCTTCTGCATGGCGCTTTACCGAGACCCTAGATTGGTAAAGGACATGTTCATGAAGGTCGGTAGCCTGATCTATGAAGTAGATAAGGCGATAGCGGATCACGGCTGTGTCGGAGCCCTTAGAATGGGGGATGACATGGGATATAGAAAAGGCACGATGGTAGCCCCAAGCATACTAAGAAAGTATGTCTTCCCATGGCAGAAAAAATGCGCCGATCTAGCCCATAGGGCCGGAATGCCCTTCATACTCCACAGCTGCGGCAATCTGGAAGCCGTCATGGAGGATTTGATAAACTACGTGGGTATAGATGCGAAACATTCGTTTGAGGACGCCATAATGCCCGTCTGGGAGGCAAAAAGGCTTTACGGAGACAAGATAGCTATACTTGGAGGAGTAGACGTGGACAAACTTGCCCGACTAAACGAGACCAGTCTGAGAAAATACGTGAGAAAGATACTGAAACTTTGTGCGCCAGGCGGCGGCTACGCCCTAGGCTCAGGGAACACCATAACTAACTATGTTAAACCTGAAAACTATCTCGCAATGCTTGAAGAAGGCGAGAAATACTCAAAACATATTTTGTAACCGGAGAATAGGCTAACCGGAGGTGATCATAACGTATACACCGCGGTTCTACAACCCGACCAAGATATTCAGAGTCATGTATGAAACCCAGGAACGAAAACTTGCGTTTAACGCTAAAAGCCTAGAGGAATGGGCTAAATGGAGAGAAGAGCTAAGGAGGAAACTGGTTGAGTTGCTAGGCGGCTTCCCGGAGGAGA
>QMRH01000139.1 GCA_003650675.1 Thermoprotei archaeon
GTATGTTTCAGGTTTATTGAATGATGCTCCTCTTCTAAGTAATTCTTTCACTATAGCTAAAGCTAGTTTCTTACAGTCATCAATAGTAATAGGAATCTTAGTATCATCTAAATGCTTGTATAGTTTCTTACCTCTTTTAATAGAAGAATACCATCCTAACACTATTCTGAAATCATCTCCTACTTGTGCTCTAGTATACTTCTTGATGTTCTTAATGTATTCATTTACCCAGTCTTTTCCTTTTTCTTTGATAAGAGAGAACCAATATAATGAACGATCAATATAGTCTTTGTCTAAGTGATATACTCCTCTACTAATCATTTCAGTAGCTATTAGATAGTGAAAGTCTATCCATTGATTCTGATGTGAAAGAGCATGATAGTATTCTAGTTCTTCAATACTTAAAGAAGACAGTTCTAAGAATTCTATGTTCTCTGTTTTAACAAACACTTGAGGACCAGTAACTTTCAATTTTATAGGTTTAGGTTCTTTGAATGGTTCAAAGTCAAATTCATAATAGTATAGAGGAAACTTACACCAAGAAGGTTCTTTTTCACACCATTCTTTTAACTCTCCTTTAGTAACTTTATGCTTGTCTAATAGCTTTTCATATTCTTCTTCACTTATTTCTTTAGGTTCTTTAAGTCTTATAATACCATAGCATAACTTATCAGCTATTAGATACAAATCTTCATTAACATGAGAAGTAAACTTTCTAGATTTGAGAATAGCTGTTTTAGTTCCTTCATATATCATCTTACCATGAGGTTCTACTAATATCAAAGCATATTGTGGAGTAGCGAATACTTTGGGAGTAACACTTTCAACATCTTCAGGTTTCAATTCTAATTCACCTAGATCAACTATCATACCATCATAAGCTACTGTTACTTTCTCCAAATTGTACTTTTCCTTAAGTTCATCTAACAATTCTTGTAACTTCTTGTCTCCTAATTTGATAGGTTCAGTTCCTAAATGAGTAAAAATAGCATATTTGATACCTGCATCTCTACACCATGCTAATTGAGTTCTAATATCTGCATGTCCAATAATATCTCCTCTTTTAACATCCTTTCTAACTAATCCTTTCTCTTTATGAGTAGACAAGTCTCCAATATATAATGTAACTCCTTTCAAATACTTGTCTCTTAATTCTTTAGGAATAGAAGCTACATCACTAGCATAACATACTTTGTACCTCTTCAATTCACCTTGAAATATCAATGCTACATTAGGAGCTTTAGTAGAATGCAATATTGGAATAGTCTTGAATTCTACATTGATGATCTTAAACTTGTCATTTCTAGAGAAAGTCTTGAAGTTAGAAGACAAGTGCTTGTATTCTTCTTCTTTGTAATATTCACTTTTAAGGCTATCAGTGGAAACATAAACAGGAATATCTAATTCTTTCACTTTCTTTAACCCGAATGCATGGTCAGGATGCCAATGAGTGATAACAATAGCATCTGGTTTAAGTTGATCCAATATATTAGGCTTATATTCATCACCAAAATCTACTAGAATTCTACTTTTGTTAGTTTCAATCAATATAGAACTACGACTCTTGTGTTTAGATGAAGTCTTATCTACATATCCTCTAGTGCCTATAAAATGAATTCTCATCCTATTTCCTCCACTACTTGGAATTTACGACCTAACCAAGTAATAGTCTGAGATCCTATTCTAACTTCTATTTCACTCTTGTATTTTCCTTCTGGAGGAATAGTTACTAAAACTCTACAAAATCCTAAAGTTGCATTCACTATTTCCATTTCTTTCTCTACAGCAATTGCTCCCGAACCATACTTTTTCATTCTAAACACTACTGCATTAGCATCCGAAAGATCAAAATAGTTAGTTTCTCCAGTATTAGGATCTTGTTCTAATAGATATACAGAAATATAGTGAACATCATTAGCTACTAAAGTATGCATGTCTTTCACCTATATACTTGAATGAGACAATTATCTTTTAAGGATTCTCTTCTTAAGCTTATACAAGAACTTTTCTTTGACTATTCTAAGAATACTGCTAGGTCTAGTAACTTTGAATATTGAACTTCTTCTAGTCAAGTAGAAGATACTTTCAAGAAACACTCTTCCTACTCTAAATCCAATATCTAGGAATGCTTCTATTACTCCTCCTAATCCATGAATTTCTTCGAATATACTTCTTACTAGACTTCTCAATTTATGGATTGCAACAAATGTTCTAGTTCTGAATTTTCTAATAGAATGCTTAATGAAAGACGTTCCTCGAATCATAGCTCTAGTATTGAAGACTGTAGCTAATATTTGAAGTACTTTACCTGGAAGAGTATAGATAGATGAAAGAATACTTGTTAAGAGCTTCTTTATATTGAACTGAAATCCTATTGTAGAAATTCTTTTAGTAAGTAAGGAATGAATTGTACTAATTGAAACAGGAATTTTCTTAAATATTGTAGACAATATTACAAGACTTTTAGTAATATAATAACCCACATGATAAAATATTGAAAGAGTTCCAAATACTTGTAAGAAATATGAATAGATACTTATTAGAGAACTTTTGATTTTTGCTAGTGAAGAATACAGAAAGTCTTTCGATACTTGTAATTTCTTAAGAATGTTAAAGAAGTAACTTAAGGAATCTGTTAGTTTCTCTCTGATTAAATACTTCTGTGATAGAATAGATA
>QMRH01000140.1 GCA_003650675.1 Thermoprotei archaeon
CCCCGACGGATACCTGAGGCTAAAAGTCAGGGGAGGGAAAATAGTAACCATAAGGTTCGACCCCTAGACAAACCCCAGCCTCCTTTAAACAAAAACATGAATCACTCCTCCCGGGAATTTTTTGTATATAAATAGACGAGCAGAAATGTACGTTAACGCTCAAAATCATGCGAACGGAAACCTGGGCAGAGATATCAGATAGAACCCGTATGGAATCCAAGTGCTCTTCTCTTAATCCTAAGCCTACCCCTGTCCCTTCTCCAAGACCAGAACCTTCTCCCTGAGCCACGGTAGTTCCACCGACCACCACATCACTTTTCGAGAGAAAAACTCCTCAACCGTAAACACAAAGACTACCCTAGAGTTCTAGCGACTAGAAAAACAATAGCCTAGGGGAATTCGAACATAAATCATCAAAATTGCTACATTATTTAACTATGCATATGAGGTGTTAGAATCCTAGACTTACTTAACCAAGGTTTACAAAGCTTTATAGATGACTGCTTCTAACAGCTTTAGCTAGGGGTAAGAGGTTGACGGTATCTCTAAGGGCGGTACAATATGAGACTTATTTGCCTAGAACTGTTAGGCTTGAAGACGGTTCTATTATAACTGTTTCAGGCGAAGAGGCCATTCAGGGTGCTTTCTCCCTTTATATCCCTCCTGTTCACCTGGATGAGCTGGCTAGACATTTAACATCTAAGGGTTTTGAAGCGGCTGGGGTGAGCCTAGGTAAGGGTGAGAAGTATAATTTAAGGATCGTTGTTCAAGAGCCTTGGGAACTCCACGTTAGAATATACGGTAGTGGTTTGGTTGAAGGCGAGGTTGAGGTTAAGCGCGAGTATATCGAGCATCTTTCGCCTTGGAGGTCCTCAGTTATATATGAGGTGTTTCAGTTCTACCAAGACTTCTATCCAACACTCCACATACTGTATAAGCCTAAGGGGCTCTACGTCGTAAGGGTGATAGATCACTACCGTGTAGAACTGAAGCCGCCGGAGTCTTTAACCCTGTGGAAGCCCATAGTGATAGGCGGCGTTTTAATAGGTGTCTTAGGGTTGATAGCTTACTTCCTCTCAAAGCTTGAGAAGCCTGGTGAGTGACGATGAGCGTTAAAGAGCTGGATAGGATGTTTAAGGAGGCCTTCAACTACATAGATAAAGGGGATGCTATTCAGGCATCCGAGAAGCTGTATAAAGTCGCGGAGGAGTCTGTTAAGATGCTCGCTAAGCTCCATAACCTAGCCGAGTACAGGGAGGCTGAGGAGAGAGGTAGATGGGTCACAAGACTTCTCTTTAGAGCTGTCGACAGGCTTTCTGAAATATACGGTTTAGACTTCAGTAAAGCATGGAGTTCCGCGTGGACTTTGCATGTCGAAGGTTTCCATGAAGGAAGACTACCTGCTGAGGTTGTTAGAAGCTATGCATCGGTTATTGAAGACATCTTAAACATACTGAAAAGGGAAACTGCTCATTCAAGCATGTTTAAAAAATACGGATACTATAAGCCCTAGAACTCCAAAAAATATAAGAAAACGATAGATGAACTTAATCATAACTTAATCATATTAGACCAAATGGTTTACACGTTCTCTACGAGAATATATACCAGATAGGTGCCAACGGTGGGTTTGCGGCGGCTATGAACGAGATGTTGCTGCAAAGTCATTAACGAAGTTATTAGAGTTTTCCCCGGCGACACCTCAGAAATGGCATGACGTTAAGTTCGCTGATCTTAGAGCCCAAGGTGCATTTCTAGTACCCTCCGAGATAGAAAACGGCGTCGTGAAGCATGTCTTGGTCAAAAGTTTAGCGGGAGGCACGTGCCGCATCGTAAACCTCTGGCCAGGAAGGGATTATGTTTTCTATCCTGTCCAAGTAAGAGACCTTGAAAACCAGAAAACCGTCGACTCTAAAATCAAGGGCTACCAGATAGAATTTAAGACCAAGCCAGGCCACACCTATGTAGTAGAAAGACCTGAAAAACCGTTAGAATCGTTTAGTGAAACCATTTTGATGACGCCTGAGATGCAAAGGCTCGGATTAGGTAAATTCCATGTATGGAAGGGTTGAAAGAATCTACCATCAGCCGCCTACCGTTGCCGTAATGTTAACTCTTGGAATTGCGTTTTCACTATCCAAGTTTTCAACTATGACTTTTATGAACTTGGCTTCGGTTTTTAAACCCACCGTTTTCCGCACTGTTTTTCCAGGCTTGTAGTCTACGTCGAAGCTGTAGAGGTCCACCGTGTCGTAGTCCAACCCGTCGGGGCTCGACCTGACATGGACCCTCACACCCGCTTTAGCGTCTCTGGAGTAGGTGCACTCCGTGGTCAAGGCGAGGGTGGAGGCGTGTTCGAGGCTTACCGGTAGACAGTTCTTCAGCTCGCCGACCCCACCAGCCTCCACCCCCTCGAGGCTTAGGATCGGATAGGATATCTTGAAGGGTATGCCGGTCGGCACAAGAACCTGGACCGCGAGGTCTTCGCCGCCCCTAGATATGTACCTCAGCGTGTGGAAGACATATATGTACGGAGGCTCTATTAGATGATGCACCTCAGCCAACGCGGAGCAGTCGGGTATCTTAGCCCTATCGATCACGGGGTTGCCTGGGTATTTTATGAAATTATAGCCATCGAAACTATATGCATAG
>QMRH01000141.1 GCA_003650675.1 Thermoprotei archaeon
ACGTAATTCACCTACCTCCTTTTCTTATCAATCACCACTTCTCATCTTCATCATTCACCTTCCATATATCTCTCGATAATATTTGAGCCTAAACCTGCCCGGGAGCTTAATCTAATTTTGAATCGCTTATCGAGCAGGAATTTTTTCACCCGATCTATTTCATCCCTTTTATTGTTAAACGCTTTTTCGTTTCCTACAGATATGTTTGCCCAAACCTGGCCGCCTTCAATGCCAACATCATCTAATCGTGCCCTCGTCTCTTCATAATCACGTCCCACTCTTCCCCATTCTTGAATTGTATCACAGAAAATCAGAAGGAAGGACAGTGGATCATCAGTGAATTTCAACTTTTCTAATACTTTTTTTTGAGCAAACTTATTTTTGCCTGTTCCAGAAAAATGCATCCAGATTTTTTCATCATGCAGAGCAATAGCCCTTGCGGCTTGCAAAAGAGCTTCCTTGTTTAATCCTGTTTTCAAGCGGCTCTTCTGCTCGAATAATTTAAGCAAAGATAATGCGGCCAAGAGACCGTGATTCTTTTGATTTATTATCATGTCATAAAAAAACAATAGTGTCGTCCTATCCACCTTCAGCCCAAAGGAATCGCACAGATCTTTTGTCTTGAACATGTAATCCTCTTTCACGTAACATTCATCCAATCTTAGCTGGGAAGGATTCTCATCAAGGAAAAGTGTATTCTTGAAGAAAGTTTGTATCCACTGATTATAATTTTGGATATTGTAGTTATAGTCGTGATACGTAGCTGCGAATAGCCATATATCCTCAATTGGATTCCCAAATCTCTTGTCAAACGTCAAAATTGTTCTATCCTCATCCTCATATAGCTTGTCAATTATGAAACACCCTAGGAGAAAGACGTGGAGCTGATGCAGGAAATGATCTCTGTAATGAGGATCAAGAAGTAATACAAGCTCAAAATCTTTTTGAAATTTCGGATATTTCATTCCGGTAATATTCCAAAGCTCTTCGATCAAATCTTGAGCAATATCATAGTCTTCCTCAATTCGTCTCCTATAGTTAGCCCCTAATTCCTGCAATTGTTTCCTATACTTCAGATTTTCTATGCCAGACAATTTGTCGATTAAGGTTAGACTGATGTTTCGACCCTCATACCTTCCAATTATTTCCCTTCTTTTGTATTCTGGTTCAGGATAATAAATAAGGTAATCATTTGTTCTTTCTATATGATGATCCAATTCCATATATATGCCCTGCCTAACGTTCTTTAGTAGCTCTTTCGTTTTACGATCTTTCTTGGCAGACTTGTGTATTGATTCTATTGCCAATTCAAATTTCTCAAGTACAGCGTCAATAAGTGGAACGGAGGATATCGAGGGGTCTTCCACTACCTTCTCTTTTCCAACCCTAAAAAGTCCGATTCTATAAGTTTGACATAATTTCTTGAATTTAGCGAATTCGTCATCCATGTTCAAATAGTCGGGATAGGCCCAATAAACCTTTGCCCTTGGGAAATAGTATTGAAAAAAGATCGCGGAAGAAGCATCAGGTAATTCTTTGGGCTTATCGGCAAGCGTACGGCCTATATGTAAAGGATAGAAAAAATCAGTGCTTCTAATAACAGCGCTCGTAATAACATCAACGATAATCTCTTCGGTGGACTGATTTTTTCCTTTGCCCTTTGTCTTACTGGCATATACTGGTACCCTGGCGGGGAGGAGCTTATCTGAATAGACCTCTGTTTCGAATCCCTTCGCATTTAGATAAGCGGAAAGGCATGACGTCATTTGTCCAACGGTATAAAGGCTTGTCATAATAACCCACTTTTTCGCTTCACCAAAAACGCTTTTTCTATCTCTTGAAGACCTGTCTTTGTGTTCTTAACTATGACGGTTTTATCTCTAAATTTCCTCATTATGGTCTCCATGTCCTCCAGAACCCATCTCTTTGCAAGTATTACATTCTTGAAGACTATCTTCACAATTATCGGAATATTACAAAACGCATAGGGCTTATTAACTCCTTTTGGGGCAGATAAATCAACTATGCCGCCTGAAAACCATGCCCATGCTCTCCTCATCCACAACACGAAGTGGTTTGACGGTGGCATAAGATAAATAATCTTGTCATATTGCTCAGGGTTCCTTTCAAGGCCGTGCACATCTTCAACCACTACAACCTTATCAGAGGATTCTGGAATGTCCTCATGGGTATGATAATCCATATCTATCTGAATCACTCGTCCCGGGAATTTGTGAACCACCATCTCCCTTAAGCTGCTTTTCCCGATATTGCCGATGCCCGTTATAAGAATCTTCATGACCGAGGTTATTCAAATCCGACGATACATGTCCAAATTTGCGTCCAAATATCTATTGAAACTGTATTTTATTTTGTTGTTATATCGAACTGGTTCCTTCCACTCTCCTATCATCTCAGTGATTTTGGTTTGTGTCGCTTCAACGTCACCTATGGGCAGATTGACGATCTGAGTCTCGGATGCCAGTTCTATATATTGCGTATAGATGCCCAAATCCATTGCGTCATCAGTGAGCACCCGGACTCCCGACCAAAGGGCCTCACACAAAATATTTGAAAAATCTTTCATGGGACTATCTCTGACAAAATAGAGGAGGAAATCCACTTCATTCAGCAG
>QMRH01000142.1 GCA_003650675.1 Thermoprotei archaeon
CGCCCGTTCAGACGTGAGGATCAGAGGGTCGAGATGGTAGGGTCTGTTAAAAGCGTAGATCAAGGTATGCGGGGTAGCGAGGATCTAGACATAGCCTCGGTTATAAATATCGTGCAACCCGATATCATTATACTGGGGCCTGATCAGGGATGGCTGGAGGAAAAAATAAAAGCATTGAAAGAAAACATTGTTAAAAATATTAAGATTATTAAGTTAAAAAATAAAGATACGAGATATCCTATGGAGAGCTCCTCTATAATAATAGAGAAAATTAAAAACGTGAACCAGTAAAATTAAGATAGTTTTTCGGCAGCCTCTTTAGCCTTAGCGTGAGCCGCCCTTATGGGCTCAGGAAGCCTATATTTCGTGATACATTTTCTCACTATGCTAACAGCTGTTTTCAGCGAGACTCTATGGCCTGTGCTGACGTAGATTGGCCGGCCGCGCGTTTTCAAAGCATACCCAATGACGGTTCCCCGATCTATAATTGGCGCTGTATCACCGCGCCATTCGCCGACAGTACCGCATAAAAGTTTCTTTGCGACCCCTATAGTAGGTATGTCTAAAACTACTCCTAGGTGCGATGCGAAACCAGCTCTATAGGGATGTAAAACCCCTTGCCCGTCGACCAACGAAATAATTGGTTTTACACGTAGTTTTTTCCAGGCCACTATGCAGGGGTATACTTCCCGGAAAGACAGTAGAGTAGGCACATAGGGGAACTTAACCTTAACCACCCCTACAGCGTAGTCCACAAGTTTCCAGGATCCCCACTCCAAAACAACCCATGCTCCTATAGCGCGCTCATTCCTATAAGCGACATCCACGCCGCCTATTAACTGTATAGGATATTGAAAAAAATCTATATGAACTACCTGCGCAGCTATGTTTAACTGAGCCTTTCTTGCGCGCAAAACTGAAAACCCTTTTGTCAATTTGAAGCACCTTTACCTGGTCTTGATACATAAAGAATATCGGATAATGATCTTTCAAATAATTGCCTTACTATGTCCAGCTTTCTCCGAAAACCAGGAACTAGTGAGTCGGGTAATATGTGGGGGGAAAGGGCTTCGTAAATGGACTCGATAAACTTCAGTAGACGCTCTGCGTCGTCTAGTCTTTCTTCTCTTAAAAACTTTAGAATGCTTCTTCTAAGCTCACCTGCTACATCTAACACGCCCATTATATACGGAATAGGCGGGACCTCAAGCTCATTTAGCTCGGGGAAGCTATTATCCTTTAGGATTCTAAAGTATATGATAGCCTCTACATATTCTGCTAAGCTGTCCCTGACCGTGGAGCTATAATAAAGCTCTCCAGCTGTCTTCGCCATATTTTCCAGTTCTGCCTTTACAATATTTAACTCAGATATTTTTCTCTCAGCATCCTCCCATTTTTCCAAATAGACGTTAACTATTACTTCTTTAGACTTCTTGATAAGGTCTCTAGCCTTTTTTATTAATAGTTCTCGTCTCTCGTAAAGATTCTCTAAAAGAGATGCAGCGTTTGAAAGAGATAAGTACACGAGCTCATGATGTCTCATTTTTGCACCTAAATAATTATTTTTGGAAAATGCAGTAATAAAGACTCAGTTATTCAAAGGAGGCATTACTGGAAATGTGTTTGGACGAAGAAGTATTAGACAAATATCTTAAAGCAGGAGAAATAGTGCATAAAACCCTTGAAAAAGCGATAGATGCTGTAAAGCCTGGGTTGAAAATCGAAGCTCTATGCGACAATCTGGAAGCATATATAGTCTCGCAAGGGGCAAGACCGGCTTTTCCAGTTAACGTATCCATAAATGAGGTGGCGGCCCACTATACATCTCCTATAGGAGATCCATCACGTATCCCTGAGAATGGATTGGTAAAGATAGATGTTGGTGCTCATGTAGACGGGTATATAGTGGACGCTGCCGTGACTGTCCCATTGACTTCTAAGTACCAACTTTTTGTAGATGCGAGTATGGCGGCTTTAAGGGATATCGCAACGAGATTAAAACCGGGAGTAAACCTCGGCCGTCTAGGAGGAGTTATAGAAAGAGCTATAAGAAGTTATGGACTCTCACCCGTGAGAAACCTTACTGGCCATCTAATCTCAAGATACAGGTTGCATGCAGGGAAGTCCGTTCCCAACGTATCCACGATTACGCTCAGTAAAACCTTGCCTGGAGAAATATACGCTATAGAGCCCTTTGCCACTGATGGCAGGGGATTCGTGATAGAGGATCTGAATAGCTATATCTATAGGCTTAAGACAGTTAAACGTGTTAAAGAGACAAGCCTGAGAAGGTTACTTAAGGTAATAAAGAACAGGTTTGACAGGTTGCCCTTTGCTGAGCGTTGGCTTAAGAATTACATGAGTGTCACCAGTTTACGTGAAAATATGAGGAAAATGCTTTCTTTGAAGATCATTCAAGAATACCCTGTACTTGTCGAGCAAAGCAGTGGTTATGTAAGCCAAATGGAAGATACTTTCGTGGTCACAAGGCGTGGGGCTTTCCCGTTGGCGAGGACTCTCAGCATAATTAAATAGTTTTAATTAAAAACATACTTAAAAATATTTTATAACATTGGAACATTATATGAACTTCAGAAAAC
>QMRH01000143.1 GCA_003650675.1 Thermoprotei archaeon
AGCAAGGGTATCTTGTTCTTGATGGCAAGCTTAAATAGTTCCGAAGATTCGGCAATATCAACGGATGGCTCCGCTCCACCATACATTAGAGGAGAGCCTATAACCCTCAGCAGATTCAGCGTAGGGCTCACCGGCCGAATATCTATCTGTGGTTTCAACGAATTACCTCATCCAGCTTGGTGTTAATAATGGATTTCAACGCCGATGCGTCCTGAGAGCCATCCAGTATGGTCATCTCATATTCTCTCGCAATATCCAGGTAACGTGTCCTTCGATCCTTTAAGAATTCCAGGGCCGGTATATCTGTTTTACGACTGTACGCAATCTCCTCCGGTATATCAACAAGAAAAACTAGGCAGGGTTTGGGAAACAGGTGCGAAAATGCTCCGAGAGAAGCTTTCAATCGTGCCTTTGAGTAATTCAGGTCCACGGAAATATCGGTGACCGTATCATACAAATATCGGTCGCATATGACACTGCGCCGAAAAATCAGGGGCAGGCTAAGCCTCATCATAGTCTGGAAGGCATAATCAAGCAATAAACAGTATTGATAGATAACGGCAATAAAGGAATTTTTAAATACCCGCTTGGCGGTTGCCGAGTATCCCAAGTAATTCTCAAATTTACCTTTTCTCCTGAAGAAAAACAATTTACCAATGACCATGAAAGGTTTAGATAAAACAGGAACGAACCTATTGTGGATGTATTTACTTTTCCTTCCCCTCTCAAATAGCGCATTAGCTAATACTTTTGCCAGGGTTGTTTTACCTGAGCCATCAATACCTATAAAACAAATTAGTAGGGGTCTTTGCTTTGCTCCCATATTATTGCAACTTCCGTAATTCGATTTCCAATAAATACATAGTGCTGATTCCGATAGACATTTTACCTTTTCTGGAAGGCTAAGAAGGCCCCGCCTAGAGTTTTGCCCGCCTTCTTAATCATTTGATTGACTTCGTTTTTGGATACCCTAACCCAGTTTCTTCCTATGGGGAAAAAGTATTGCTCCTCTACCTGAATAAAATCATCTATTAGTAATCTGTTCAAAGTGGAACTGTCATAGAATGGATAGCCTAAAGGTACAGTCACAAGTAATGTACCATCATCAGCGAGCATGCGACATAACTCCTTCATACAAGTAGTATCGTCTTCAATATGCTCAATTGTAGACACAGCGAGTATCCAGTCAAAAGAATTGTCTTTGAAAGGGGCTCTGGTTATATCAGCTTGCACAAAGGTGAAGCCCCCCTTTTTCAAAGTAGGGTGGCACTTTAAATCAATGGCATAGACTTCAAATCCCAATTTGACTAATTTATAACCAAAAAGACTATCGCCACAACCTACATCCAGAAGACGGCTACCTTTATGGTGAAGGTTTTTAAGAACCCAGGAATACTCATATAGCCTCTCGCCACTTCCTTGGCTTGGAAACAACGAGGGGCGTAGCCTTTTGGAATAAAAAATCTCGGCGTCGAACATTAATGCCCCTATCTTTTTCCAGAGCTTATTTGGGATTACCGCAGGTAAAAACCTTTGGATTGTATGAAAAAGTTTCACATCTACCTTAACCATCTTATTCCTCTAAAACATAGCCTGATGGTAAATTTCTTCCAGTCTCGATGCTACCTTTATCCATGAATAGGGTAAGACTTTTTCTCGGGTTTTGATTTCTACTCCGTTTTTAATAGTGTCTATTATCTGAAGGAACTCTTCCTTTGTTTCGGCAAAATACAGCCCGTTGCCTTCTTGAAATATCCTGGTTAGCGCCCCAAATCTTGTAGAGATAACAGGAAGATTACAGGACATGGCTTCCATGACTGAAAGAGGCAAATCTATGCTGCTTAGCTTAGTAAAAGCAGGAAAGATATAGCAATCAGACAAGGCGTAACTTTCTTCAATATTTTTAAAATACCTCCTCCAGACTATACAGCCATTTTCTACCAAGCCTTTATATATATCTTGCTCTAGCGGTGTACTTGTGCTGCCGACAACAATTACTTGGCTATCTCTATTTTTCTGTTGTAATTCAGTCAAGAGCCGGAGGTTTCTCCTCCTTCTAATAGAACCGATATGTAAAATAATAAATTTTCCCTTGCTCAGCCCGTATTTCTCTCGTAACTTCTTCTTGGTATCTACTGATACCGGGATGAATCTTTCAATATCCACACCGTTCGGTAGAAATGTGGTTTTATATACTGCACCGGCCAGCATATTCTCTGTTTCATCGGATTGAGTTAGAACTAGGTCTGGCTTAAGCAAAGGAAGAATAATTTTTAAAAAACGGGGAATTCGAGGCTGAGTAGCTGACATCAATACCTTGGCACCACTGCATTGTAGCTTGAGAAATTTAGCAATTATTAGGCTCAGGATAGATGGCCCAGGGATATAATGAATAATTTGGGGCTGGAAATCCCTGACCTGTTGCCAAAAAACTTTGGAGAATAGACCATTAAGGCTTAAATTCAATACCTCACAGCGCTTTTTCAGTTCTACGCCAAGGTAATAAGCCACATTCTTCATACCTTCATCAAGTGGAGGGGAATAGTTACTTATTAAGCATATTTTCATCACTTTACTGTTTCCGTGTATACCTGCT
>QMRH01000144.1 GCA_003650675.1 Thermoprotei archaeon
ATCCCATTCCATACGTTAAAAGCTTTTGCTTCAATCCCATACCGTATATCGCTAAGTTATTAGCATACGTTATGCCGTATTTCGCAATATCGTATAAATCGTCTATTTTCATGTCGTAATACGATTTAAGACTCGGACACGAATATAACCGCATTATACACGCCGATATTAGCAAAGATAACGATGTAAGCAAATACGGATTTTTATACGGCTTATGTTCACGTAACACTTCACGTATTGCTCGCTTCATCGCAATTATCCACAAATTGCGTGTATAATCCGCATCCGTATACGGTAATCTCGGGATACTGTAACGCAATTCGTTAAAGATTTCTTTACTCTTAGCGATAACCTCATCGAGTATCGTCATAATATCACCGTCTTATATACCGATGATCGGAATATCTATCGTGTAATTCCGCTTTCTTACTCTTATCGGGATAACGTCTTGTGGATTTAGCCTTACGCCGTAATATCGCTAATACCGCAACGGAATCAAGATAATTCGCTAATTCAGGAAATCCTAAACTCATCGCTTTAAACCGCTTTAGCGTATAACTTTGTCCGATACAATGGATTAGCTTAAGCGTTGAGTATCCGTCTAAGCTAACGGTTATCATATCGTGTATAGGCTCATCGTATTTAATCCTTCCGTAATGACCTTTCGATCTACCTCTCGCTTTCTCACGTCTCCCTTTCTTACGCATAAACGTTAATAGCATTTCGAACAGATTCATAAACCAATCCGCCACTCGCATATACGGATTTAGTAGCTTATCCGTATCGACTTGGTAACTAACGTAAAAATCCGCTAATTCGTTAGCTAACTTCTGAACGGTTAATGGCGTTAGTTTAACGGAATACATCGTAAAGTGTTCGTTATTCGGAATATACGGCGTAAAGTAATACGTTGCTAACGCTTTCGTTAAGTTCAATTGCGGAAAATCAGTCGGAATAAATAGTAATCCGTTTTGGCTTAGCAATCGGATGTTGTTAATAATCGTGTCCAAATCCGCCATGTAGTTCTGAACCGCTAACACATCACGATTTGCTTCATCACGAGAATCAACGGATAATCTGGCTTTATCGCTTAATTCCATCGCTTTAGCTTTCTGTAAATTTCTCTGATTTGCGTTACTAATAGCGTTACTAACACGATCACGAATATTACGCAAATTATTTCGTATGCGATCACTAACACGTTTAACATTTTCTCTAATACGTTCAACCGCTTTCGTTACGGTATCACGATAACGTAAGTATTCACGTTCTAACCGTCTTTTACGTTCACGCTTAACCCTCATGCTCGATTACCGTTATGTTTTCTGCGATTATCTGATACACCTTAGCCTTAAGGATTTCGTGAACGTTCGCAATTATCGGTTGAACGACGAACACGGATTTAACGTTACCTTTCGCTAATATCCGTAACGCTAACCAAAAGTTCGATACGATTACAACGGTATCGCATTTCTCGGATTCTATCGCTTTAATTATATCGTCTTCGGTTTTCCATCCGTCATGTTTTTCGTAATAGTCAACGAATTCGGTAATTCCGAACTTTCTTAACCGTTCATACGCATTTCCTAAACTCAACCGTGATACAACTAACGCTTTCATATCAGATCACCTTACGCGTACGTGTATCCGTATTGTCTTATAGCCTTAAGCCTATTGTATAGTTCTAACGCTTTATCCTTCAACGTATCGTTAAGCGTTATAGCGTTTATAGCGTTAAGTATTCCGTTGATATAAGCGTTGTAAACGGATTCTACCGTGTTGAGGTATCCGAGTATTAGATTTATCACGTCATCCTTTACCGAGTCGATCTTATTGACGTAATCGTTGATTAAACCCATGATCGTGTTAACGTAATCGTTATAGACGGATTCAGTAGCGGTTAATTGTGCATCTATCTCGATGAGTTTGGTATCGTATTCCTCATCGCTTAATAATCCGTTATCGTATAACGCTTTAACGCTATCGAGATTATCCTCTAACTGATTAACCCTCGCTAAGTGTTCATTTGCAACATTCGTAATTAACGAGTTTAACCGTTCGATAAAGCTAACGCAATCGAGTATAAGATCGTTATAGATGTTCGTTAGTAATTGCGATATTGCGATAATATGCGTATGAATTGCTTGATTCTTCTCCGTTAACGCTTGATCATATAACGCTAAAGCGGTTTCTACCGCATTTATAAACCGTTGATCCGCTCCAGCTAATAACGCTTCAAGTATCGTGTAGTTTAGGTTTCCGATTGCCATTATCTGCGATAATGCATACATCGTATCGACTCGATCTAATCTTTGTCCAATCTGTAACGCAACGGATAAATCTGGCGGTAACGAACCTCGTTTAATATTCAGAATCGTTTGAATCGAAGCGTTAAAGTTCGTTTCCATCGCTGAGCTTAAACCTTCGGACAACATTTCCATGATAGATTCTGAACCGATTTCTTCTCCGACAGCCATTGATACCTCGCATGTCTTTTCCAAGTATCGAGCTATAACGTTCACTATCGCCGATGGAGATACTCCAACTGTTTTAGCAGTATCCGAATCTTCGATTATGTCGAAGAGTTCAGTCCAC
>QMRH01000145.1 GCA_003650675.1 Thermoprotei archaeon
ATCTGGAACCTCGAAATGGTTAACGGCGGAAAGCTGATCGGCGATGCGGACTTCACGATCGTGAACGACAACGAGAAATCAGTTAAAGATGTAACCGGATACTACAACACTTCGAGCTGGACCGATCCACTGCACTTCGGAACCGTGATCTACACTGATGACACCTGGAAGCCGTACTCCTTCATCTGGTGGAATGGAAGCTACAGGCTTGACGACCTCACCCTAGAGACTAACCTAAGCTTCACAGTCGACATGTTCTACAATGAGTCGGCTGAGCCCAACAAGGTCTGGCCGAGACTGAACTTCACGCTCCAGCCGAGCGAGGAGCTATTCAGTAAGACAGCAATCTATGGAAACTGGACAGAGATCCAGGAGGACTTCGAGGTAACCGACCCAGCCCTACACAACAAGGTCATAATCTACCAGGGAGAGACCCTCATTGCGCCGCTGCCAGTAACCTTCGTAAAGCCTAAGGCAGTAGACAAGGGCGGACACCCACTAATCAACGCGACAATCGAGCTATGGATCCTAGACCTAGACGTAAACGAAAGCCACGCGGTCAAGATCTCCGAATCCGACACTGGAAGCGGAACCCTGTACTTTGACGCGGTCGATGATGATAGAACATATGAGCAAATAGACGTACATTGGACTTGGGAGAAGAAACTCGTAGAGAGCGATGAGCCGCAGGTATTCAAGGAGATCAGATGGGACAGGGTCACCTTAACCTTCGACTGTGGTGAGGGCCCGGATGATGTCAGGACCGTGCAGGTGCCTCCGAAGCCAGCTAAGCTTCTGCTAAGAGACATCTGCGGAGAATACGATGTTGCCGTAACAGCAGATTACATCTATCCAGTTGTCGCGAAGCACGCTTCTCTACCGACCGAGTACGCCTCTTGGAAGACGAATGAGAACGGTTTGATCGACAGCTTCACGCTACCAGACTATGAAGGTCTCCTAATGCTACCTACCAGCGGATACCTCAACGCAACCTACGGATACGAAGCGAACAACTATGAAATCGATCTATCCGAGGAGTTCCACTACAGGTTCAACGTTGTCTGGAAGAGCGCGGTCGTCTACAGCGACAACTTCGTCCTAACTAAGGTGCCTGAGGAGTTCGGCGCATCCGAGGTCTACAGCGGTCAGTTCATGTTCACGCTGAGCAACTCCAGCAGCTCCGAGCAGGCGGTCGGAGGGCTCAACCTAACGATCTACTACTACAACGTAACCGATGGAAGCAAGATCTACGTAGCTAACGGCGTCGATGAGGACGGAGTAGTGCCGTTCACGCTGCTGCCTGGACCGAGATTCATGAACACGACCTACAAGTACGTCTTCGCCGCCAACCACACCGAGATCGACTGGCTCGACAACCTCGTGGCAACCCAGTTCGTCCTCAACAATGAGACCTTCGGAGACGGAGCCCTCAAGACCGTGACGACCAGCGAGATAACCGTGCCGATAATGCTCAACGCAGTGAGATGGGTGATGTTCGAGGTACTGACATGGAGAGATGAAGCAGGAATACTAACCGCCTACCCAGTCACAGACTACACCGTCAAGTACGTGATAAGGAACAAGGATGCTGGAATAGTCGCAGCTGAAGGCGAGGCCAAGACCGACGCCGAAGGTAAGGTCCTAGTCGAGAGCGGAACAACGCCAGACAAGGTCTTCTGGGTCGGAATGACCATCAGATACAGGGTCGAGCCGCCGGCCTACACGGCAGACTACAAGGCAAGCTTCTGGAAGACGTGGCTGGAGGGCAAGGACGTCGAGCTACAGGACAAGAGCGACAAATTCGTAGCGCCTGCAACCGCTCCAGTGATGACCCACGCCTACTACCCAGATGAGTCGCCGAGCGCATGGGCACTAGCCAACATAACGTCAGTGCTAACATTCATAGGAGACGATAAGTATGCCTGCAGCGGGCTCTGCGTACTCAACGGTAGATCCAAGCCATACCTGATCACCGTCAACTACACGGCCGTAACTGTATCCGTTAAGGACTTCAACGGTAGACCGCTCGAGGGGGCCTTCGTCGAGCTAATCGACAAGGCGACTGGAAGAATCGCCGCATGGCACTACACGGCTGGAAAGAGCTGGACAGCTAAGCCAGTTGACATAATAACGCTATTCAAGACTCATGGACTAGTCGTAGAAGGCGGAGTAGCGAGCGTTAAGGTGCCGCTCAGAGACGAGGAGAGAACCTTCGGAGGAGCCGGCGTAACCGGAGTAATGAACGTATCCGTCGGCCCGGTAGCCTTCGACACGGACGGCGACGATGTGCTAGATACCTTCAACCTAATCCGCGGTAGAGCGATGTTCGTCACCTACATCGTCAGAGTCTACTGGCTGCCATCCACCGATGGAACAGGCAAGGCGATCTGGCCATACCTACCTGACATAGCTCAGGAGGTCTACGACAGCGAGCGAGACCAGGTAGAATGGAAGGTGCTACTACCGAGAGCTCTACCGAATGGCGTACTAGAGATATCATCAGCTGCAGCGCCAACCGGCGCCCTAGTCAAGGAGCACGCTGACGTGAGAGCAGCGGTCTTCGACGCCCTAGTGAGGTTCACGTATGAAGG
>QMRH01000146.1 GCA_003650675.1 Thermoprotei archaeon
CCTTCATACTCAAGAGTTTTAAGAACTAGCTTGGCGCTAGGCGGTACGTCTATCAACTCTCTAGCCAGCAACACTTTACGAGCATATCTACGAGTAGTCCCTGATCCTTTAGTGAGCCTTATGAACATAGCTGGCACAGGAGCCTTAGCTACTCGAACGCTCTCTCCAACTCCACGTCTTATTAAGCCGTCAACTATAACGCTGCATTCACATCGACTGCTTATTTCCCTGATCTCAACAATAGAGTTTTCGGAAACTACTAGAGGACGCCTAGTTATATCCATCGAGTTCACTGAAACAATTACAAATGACTTTGAGGATGAAAGTAATATAGGGCCTCCAGCCGACAGGGAATATGCGGTCGATCCCGTGGGCGTTGCAACTATTACTCCGTCGCTGTAGTCTCTCCATATCTCCTCTCCATCCACCACCAGCAGGTACTCCATTAAAGTAGCGCTTCTATGTGGGAACACCGCTATTTCGTTAAGAGCTACAGCCGTCATTTCCTCATCCACATACACCGCTAACCGTGTAGCCTTCTCTACACTGTACTCTCCTAAAACCAGTTTTTCCACGGCCTCTTCCAGCTTGTCGATACTGGTTTCCGTTAAGAAACCGTCATTGCTAGAAATATTTACTCCCAGAACAGGTTTTGCTATATTGCCCATAGCGTGGAAGGCATGGAGCATATCCCTGTCGCCGCCGATTACTATTACGCTATCTGCTTCGTGGAGAGGTGTTTCGCTAAGTTCGCATACTAAAACATATGTAACTCCGTATTTTTCAAGGATCTCCGACAGTTTGTCTATTACATCCTCACGTAGCGCGCCTGTTAGCACAACGTTTTTCAAGGCGTAGACACCAGGTTAAAGAAACCTACTCTTTCTTTAACTGTTCAACGTATTCCTCGGCCGTAAGCAGGGTTTCAAGCTCTGACCTTTCAGATGGCTCAACAACTAATACCCATCCCTTGCCGTAGGGGTCTTCACTTATAATGGTTGGGTTATCCACCACAGCTTCGTTAACCTCTAGGATTCTTCCCGAAATAGGCGCTATCAGGTCTTCAAGGGCTTTTATTGACTCTATAACACCGTAGCTCTCTCCCTTAATTATCTCATCGCCTTTCTCAGGTAGCTCTACGTAGACGATCTCCTTAAGCTGCCCCTGAGCATAGTCTGTTATCCCTATTCTAACCTTTTCTCCCTCCTCCTTAACCCATCCATGCTCCTTAGAGTATTTAAGGTTCCGCGGAAAAACATAGTCTTTGTATTTCACTTCATCCATTTTAGATCCCTCCATTCTTTCATCATACTTTCTGAAAATATATCTTTTATCAGGTTGCTGAAACCGCAAAGGCTCATTAGCGTGGTCGGCTTTAAACTCTTTCAGAAGTTTTTTGGCCAAGGGTTTCTTGAAGCTTTCAAAAAGTGACGATAAAACATTTTTTTACTAAAGAAAATATCTAAAAAGCTATAATGATTACAAATCTTATTATCCGGCTAATCGGTGGTAGAATGCATAAACCGTATGAAATGGGCAGATTCGTTTATTTCCCTGATAGAGATCTTCAGGTCTTCCATGTGACTCTTTCCCCGGAGGCCGTTGAATTGCCCGGTATTTTAGCGCAGCTGTTCTCTTCAATAGCTTCTCTTAATGTTCCTGTGGTGCATTTTAGCCTTTCAAGACCTAGGCTGGACGGTTCTCATGAAATCACCCTTATAATGGATCTGACAAACCTTTCTGAAATATATGATGACCTGATTAGGATGATTTAAAAAAGCTCCTTATGTTGAGGAGATCATACCTGTAAAACCTCTTTTCCCCGGTTTTGCTGCGGATGACGTATTCTTTCCGTTAATGCTTGACGGGTTGCGGGCTATAATAATGCGCGAGGACGTTTATAAAGGCCTAATTAGAAACCTATGGGAGAAAATAGGAGAGAACTACAGAGTTATACTGTATCATATAGGGTATGAAGCTGGCCGTAACGCCTATATTAGACATAAGAAGACTTTTGGTGAGAAAAACGAGCGGCTTCTAGCGGTTTTCCAGGCCATATTCCAGCAAGTAGGCTACGGAATATTGAAATGGATATACGTGTCAAGGAGTGAAGGCTGGGCGATAGCCACAGTGGAGGACCCGTTCGAGCGTCACCTATTCAAAGATCGCGGGGAGCCTTCAGGGCATCTTATAAGAGGCATACTAGCGGGATGGCTCAGTGAGTTTTTCGGGAAAACCGTCATAGCTAAGGAGACGATGTGCGTAGCAGTTGGCGATCCATACTGTAAATACTACATAAAAGTAAAAGAAGACTAGTAGCTGTGCATGATCCTAATGGCGTGAATCTCTTTATGCCCCGATTGCTACTTATTGCTATAAGCTAGCATAATCTTATGGGGGCTTTCACCGTGTTCATCAAAAGGTTTTACAAGTTGAGAATCTCAGTCCTCGCCAGGTTCGTCATTTACGGTCTACGCGTGGGTTTTTATCATCATCGACGTGATTATTTAAATTTCTTTTTATAAAGATATGGTTTTTCCACTCCTTTTCTAAATTTAATAAAGCTGTCGTTTAACGTATTAACAC
>QMRH01000147.1 GCA_003650675.1 Thermoprotei archaeon
GTATAGATCCTTTCTCGTTAATTCCTTTTAAGTAATGGTGACGGGGCAGAGTGGCTACTACGCTGGATCTTATCTCGTCAAGTTTACTTAAAGATCTGTAAGTAAAGAGAACTTCGGCAAGAGTTTCTCCCTCTATGAGTCTGCATGGGGTGTTGGCGTTCTCAATTTTTTCGAGTAGTTCCTTTATACTGTTGTTCAGCCTGCTGGCCTCGTTCATTAATTCCTCGAAACCAGCGTACATGGAGCTGCTTCTCCACCTAAGCCCCCATCCTCGCGGTTTTACAAGAAAACCTAGGTTTGTTAGTTCTTTCCTTTTAATACTACTCCATATGTGCTCACTTAAAAACACTTTATTTTCCTTATTGATCAGCCTCATGTAGCGGCCAGAGATAACTATTTTTTCCTCAAGACGAGGAAGTGTATTATAGCCAGGTTTAGTAACGGTAACGATTACTTCATCACCGACTCTGTGATTGTGTCCGGGTAGGAAGCCCTGGCTGTCGCCTAGGTTTACTATGTAGCCATCCCCTCTGTCTTCCATGATTTTTCCTTTATAAACTGAATATATATTAGGCATATACCTCCATATTATAATATCAGGCAAACGCTCGCTTAACAGCTTTAGTACGGAATTAACAGTACTAGGAGAGCCCATAACCAACACAGTGTATTTCCTCTTTGAGGAATCTTTTATGATGAAGTCTGGAGGCGCTAAAACAGGTTTTTCTAGTTTAAACCGTCTAGCTAAAAGGTCTGAGGGTTGGGTTATTCCTATTCCTATATCTAGCAAAAGCTTAGTAAGGGCAGTAGCAAATATACCTCTGATCTTGGCCAGCAATAATGGAGCACCTTGGCTGTATAGGTTAGTCTTTGACTTGCTCTAGTAAGCTTATCGCCTGCCATATCGCGGTTCTGGCGAACAAAGGCATGTTGGGATCCTGGGATACTTCTTCAAGGATGCTTACGGCGTTTGCAGCCCTTAGGCCCGGCGTAAGGCTTTGATCCTTTAGGATCTTCATGGACTCCGTGGCAGCTCGTCTAATATTGCGGGGAACCCCGGTGTCCTCAGCCACTCTTTGTAATATAGCTATCGCACGGTCTATAGGTTCAATACCCGTGGAAGACAAAGCGGTTCACCTCTTCTACAACTAAAACTATTTTTGCTACTCACCAATGAGTATATCCAGCGTATAAGTTTTTCCCTGTTTGGGAAAGAACTGGGGGCAATCAATTTAATAGACCTTGTTGATAGATTATTTCATGTGTGTTAGGATAAGACCTGCAGAAGTGGCGGATCTTAAGGATATTTACGCAATAGAGCAGGCTTCTTTTAAAGAGCCTTATCCGTATAGAGTTCTTAAATCATTATATATTTTAAGTGGTGATCTTTTTCTGGTTGCAGAGTGTAAGAGTAAAATAGTTGGTTATATTATAGGGTTGAAAAGAGAGCATGTTGTAGGCCATATAGTGTCGGTGGCTGTTCATCCTAGGTTTAGAGGCATGGGTATAGGCAGTAGATTGCTGCAAGAGGAACTTACGAGGTTTAGAGAAAAAGGCTGTATAATGGCCCGTTTAGAGGTGAGGAAAAGTAATAAGCCTGCTATAAGGCTGTATAAAAAGTATGAGTTTAAAACCGTATATATAATAAAAAAATATTATAAAAATGAAGATTGTAAAGTAATGGTAAGACCATTATGAAAAAGTTAAATACGGGAAGCGTTATAGTAGGCAAATTACCAGAAGGCTGCATGTTATGCCAGCAAGGAGCTAAAACGGTGCTATTTGTAACAGGGCTCTGTACCCGCCGCTGTTTCTACTGTCCTTTAGGCCTGGACAGGAAAGGAGTGGATGTGATCTATGTGAACGAGAGAAAAGTCAGAAAATACAAAGACATAATTAATGAAGCAGTTAAAATGGATGCTTTAGGAACGGGATTAACAGGAGGTGATCCATTACTAACCCCGGGGAGAACTATCAAGCTAATAAAACTGTTAAAGGAAAACATGGGCTCAGACCATCACGTTCATTTATACACTACTGGTACGGTAAAGTCTCTCCAGGTCTACAGAAAACTTGTGCAGGCTGGTTTGGACGAAATACGTTTTCATCCATCTAGAAAGGACTGGAGTGTTTTAAAACAAGTGAGAAAAATCATTGACATACCCTTTGGAGGAGAGATACCTGTAATACCGGGCCATGCTAAGGAGGCAATAGAATTCTTAAAATTTATGGATGAGATAGGCGCCGATTTCGTAAACCTGAATGAACTGGAATTCAGCGACACCAATAGTCTTAATCTTCTACAGCGAGGCTTAAAGCTTGCTGCGGGATCATACGCAGCAGTTGAGGGTAGTTTAGAAGAGGGTATTAAGATACTTAGATGGGGAGAGGAAAACACCGGGCTTAACCTCCATCTATGCCCGGTTTCGGTTAAGGATAAGGTGCAGACCCGGTTAAGATTTTATAGGACTGCTGTCAACGTAGCGGAGCCATACGAGACTGTCACTGATGAGGGTACATTGATTACCTTAAGGGTGGAGGGGTCTCGTAGTGAGCTAATGCAGCTGATACATGA
>QMRH01000148.1 GCA_003650675.1 Thermoprotei archaeon
ATTAACAAACTCATCAAAGAAAAAGGCTGTCGAGGCCATAAGCCAGGGAGAATTCGACATACTTATAACTACATCCCAGTTCCTCTCAAGAAACTTTAACCTTCTCAGAAATATCAAGTTCGACTTCATATTTGTAGACGATGTCGACGCGCTTCTTAAGTCTTCAAGGAATATAGACCGTGTACTAATACTACTCGGGTTCAGCCAGGAAATAGTTGACACCGCTCTACAGTTAATATATTCTAAGCGTAGACTGGCGTTTTACATAGTTTCAAACCGTCAAGTGCCCAGCGACCTTTCACAGGAAATAGAGGAGCTGGAAAAAGAAATAGACGACTACATCTTAAAAAATAAACATGGAGTACTGGTCGTTTCAACGGCTACAGGGAGAGTTAGAGGCTTAAGGTCGAGGCTTTTCAGAGAGCTACTAGGCTTTGAAGTTGGGTCAAGGGCTGAACTTCTTAGAAATGTTGCTGATATATATTTGGTTCCTAGGGCAGAACCCGAGGAGGAGCTAGTTAAACTCGTGGGAAAACTCGGCAACGGCGGACTAGTCTTCATACCGGTAGACCTAGGCATTGAAAAGGCAAAGGAAATAGCTGAGAAACTCCGTGAAGCTGGTGTTAGGGCTAAAGCAGCGTATTCCGGCGACTCTAAGGCAGTAGACGATTTTATCAACGGTGAAGTGGATGTCCTTGTAGGCGTAGCTGTGTATTATGGCACGATAGTGCGCGGCCTCGACCTGCCAGAGAAGATAAGATATGCCGTTTTCCTAGGTGTGCCACGATTTCGGTTCTCAATCAGCGTGGAGGAGAGCCACCCGTTAAGACTGCTCAGCATAGCGCTGAACCTTAGGGAGTACCTACCTGAGAAAGACGCTGAAGAGATAGATCGTCTAGCTAGAAAACTAAGGCGGCAACTGATCAGTATAAGCAGCGGGGCAATTCAAGAATTAGCTAGGGCGCTGAGAGAAAACGGCGAGCTGCAAAGCCCCAGGCTTAACTCAGCTCTAGACACCATACTTCTACTTCAAGAAAAGCTTAGAGCGCTTCTATCCAGGCGTGATGTAATAGAGAGACTGAAAGCTGCGAAATACATATCTGTGAAAGAGGAGGAGGGGGGCTTATACATATACATCCCGGACACCATGACCTATCTCCAGGCCTCTGGCAGAACTTCAAGAATGTACGCTGGCGGAATATCCAAAGGGCTTTCAATAGTTATAGTGGACGATGAAAAACTGTTTAATGGTCTTGTAAGGCAAAGCCGCTGGTACAGTGACGACATAGAGTGGCAGAGCATAAATGAGGCAGATTTAGATAAGGTGATTGAAGAAGTAGACAGAGATAGGGAAGCCATTAAAGCCATTAGGGAAGGACGTGTAAAAGCCGGCGGTGAAGAACCCTTAAGAACAGCCCTGTTAATAGTAGAGTCCCCTAATAAGGCTAGAACAATATCAGGTTTTTACGGTCGCCCGTCCCGTAAACATGTAGGCAACATAACTATTTACGAGGTAACCGCCGGGAAATACATGCTCAATGTGGTAGCCAGCGGCGGACATGTATTTGACCTAGTCACCAAAGAGGGGTTCCACGGCGTCCTGAAACTCAACGGGAACTTCCTGCCCATTTACACCTCGATTAAAAGATGCCTGAAATGTGGGGCCCAGTTCACGGATCTAGACCAATGCCCGATTTGCAAATCCGGAGAATACATGGATACCTATTCAACCATAGATTCCTTGAAAGAGATAGTCAAAGAGGTTGACGTGGTGCTTATAGGCACCGATCCTGACACTGAGGGAGAAAAGATAGGATGGGATGTAGCCACGGTTTTAGCTCCCTATTCTAAGGATATTAAAAGAATCGAATTCCACGAGATAACTAAACGCGCTATCTCTAACGCTATTGAAAACCCTAGAGAGCTAAGCACCAGACTAGTAGAGGCTCAAATAGTTAGGCGTATAGAGGATAGATGGATAGGTTTTACTTTGAGCCAGAAACTATGGAGAATCTTTGGAAGCAGGTGGTACTCGGCTGGCCGTGTCCAGACCCCGGTATTAGGCTGGATCGTGGATAGATACAATGAATATAGGCGGAGTAAAAGGTATGTCTTCAGAATAACACTATCTAACGGCTGTACTGTAAACATCGAGGACCCGGCTATTAAGAACACTAAAGAAGCCAGGGAAAACGCAGATAAGCTCATGCATAGTGACTGTCGTCTGCTCTCAGTCACAGAGGAGGAAGTCACTATTAAACCACCTCCACCCTTTTCAACTGACTCTATGCTGCGAGAAGCTGTTTCAACGATACGTATAGGGGTGGACGAGGTGATGCGGTTAGCGCAAGACCTGTTCGAAATGGGTCTTATCACGTACCATAGAACCGATAGCATCAGGGTCTCCGACGTAGGCAGAGCCATAGCCAGAGAGTATATACGGGAACAGTTTAGTGAAGATGACTTTAAGCCGCGTGAATGGAGTAAGGAAGGCGCGCATGAATGTATAAGGCCTACAAGACCTATAGATGCAGACA
>QMRH01000149.1 GCA_003650675.1 Thermoprotei archaeon
CTCCACGCATAGCTTTGAGGTCTTGGAGCTCCTTGTCGCTTATCCAACCCATCCGCACAGCTGTTCTGATGAGCACGTTAGTAGCCTTCACCTGCCCTTCCATGAGGGCCTGGATCTCTTGACGGATTTGCCTCACGGATGATCCCGTGGTGAGCGCGATCATCTTAATGAAGTCCGTGAGTGAAGCCATCGCTGGGATGAGCTTCTTCGGAACTATGAGACCAGCTTGCACAAACTCATCCATGGCGACAACAAGCTCTTCGAACGTGCTGAGCGAGACCGCAGCAACCTTAGAGAGCTCCGCGACATTCCCACCCGCACGCTTGAACGCTTCATCGAAGCTCACAGTGCCCTTGGAGAGCATTACTGTCCACATGGCTAGCTTCGCTTGTGTACTTGCGAGCTCCCCGCTTAGTTTTATGCTCTCCAACATCGTCTCGGAGAGATGCCCGAGGGCAGTCTCCACGGCGTTCATAGCGCGGTAAACTATGGTGAACGCGATAGCAACTTGGCCGAAGCGCTTCCACCACATATCGACGACGCCAGAGAACTTCTTGGTGGCGCGTTGCGTCTTGCCCATCTCGCGGCGTACGTTGCGCAAGAAGCGTTGCCACCTGGAGAGTTGTCTGTTCTGCTTCTTGCCTTTAGTGGTAGCCTCCTGCAACGCTCTTGTGACGTTCAGGACGCTTTGCATGACACCTATTTGTGATCTAGACAGCCTCGCAGACTCCTTGCGCATTAGCGCAATTTCGCTGGTAACGCGTCTGAGCCCTTCGTGCAGGCGCCTGTTCGACATGCGCATGGCTTGCGCTTGCGCGGCAGAAAACTCTTTTGCTAGCCTTCCGGCACTCTGCGCCAGCTTTTCAACACTCGCCTGCGCCTTAGCAGTTTCGAGATCTATGCTCTCTTTATATGCCACTCTTTACGGCCTCCCTTAGCCTGGCGAGCTCTTGCTTGTAGAACCCCTCCGTGTAGACACCATGGATCTTCAAGGCTTTTTCTACTACACCTTTGTTTTCGCTATAGTTACTTCCTACCGCAATGGTGAGCATATCGAGGGCTCTTTGCCTCAAGGCTTCGTTGTATAGCACGTCTAGCTTCATATCAGGCATCCTTAGCGCAGCAAAAAGATCAACGCCAAGCATGTGCGCGATAGTACCCGCCTTCTCTAGTCTTTCAACTGATCGGGAAGAGAAGGCGGGCGGAGCAAATTTTCCGTGACCTCGCGGATGATGGCCGCAAACGCGACTAGACCGTAGCCTTTTAAGTCTTCATCGGTGCAGCCAAGGAGCTCCTTAACTATCTCGCGCTCATTGGGCTGTTCAGCTTCGAGCATCTCGCGTACTTTGTCGTTCAGATCAGTGACCGTGAACTTTTTGCCGTGAAGCTCGAACTCAAGCCCTTGGTTCTCCAGATACTCGTCAATGTTAATAGCTTTCATCCTTTTCCTCCTCTAAGTTTTAGTTTACAACTTAGGATGCTGCTGCTGTATCCCCGAAGGTGATGATTACGTCACTCTGAGAGCTATCGGGATACCCGACTGCCTCGAAGTTTACAACACGCTGGTCGCTTCTGTTGTAAGCCATGTCGATGGCGGCCTTGAGCCCAGCTTTGTGAATCGTGATCTTGTCGTTTGCTGCGGAGCTCGGCGAGCCATCAACGTAAGGCGTGAGAATCATCTGCACTGAGTTTGACAGTAGCGACGTACCCACACCTGGCGTGATTTCGATCTTTTTGCTCGCGCCAGCGCCAGTGACGCTAGCATTCAGCACAGTAGCAATGTGCTCAAGCGTGACTTCTGAGAGTGCACCAGTTACAGTGACTGTTTTCCCGGTGATCACTTCGTCTACAGGCGTCTCACCATCTTGATCAGTGTGCAGCACCACTGAAGAATCGTTTATGGTGAGCGTCACTCCGCCTTCTGTTTTGCCCATATCAGCGCCGTCAATCTCGACTTTGCATGGGCCTAGTTGATAGTCAGACATTTTTGCCTCCTATTCATACGAGATTGTAGCATTGACAGAGAAGATATATCTGCCAATGGTGTCTTGCCCGATGTATTCAACTACCACCGGGCCGTTAGTAGTCCACGTTCCGTCCATAGTTCCTTCGTAGGCGTCAAGAAGCTCAGAGATTGTCTGCGCAGCTGCCCGCGAGTTCGCGTAAGTATCGTAGAAGCACGTCACGGTGATGTAAGCATCAGATAGCACTCCGTTTAACATCGACTGCGAGACGAGCGCCACAGCGACACCTTCACGTGTCTCCTTAGGGAGCACGCCCATAAACAAGTCCGTGCCCGTTGCGTGGCTAGTGTTCGCAGCAATGTATGTGGCTACATCGTTTTCGACCATGCTTCTTGTGTCCTTCGGCGCAGCAGCTCTGCGACGATAGCTGAGCGCATATGTTTGCTCACGTAGGGTTGTGGGCGGATTTTCGCGTTTGTGCTACCTTCGTGAACTATATAAGCGTAGTCAAACTGGCGCCTTCCACCGTGCACAAAGTACACATGTGC